>NZ_JBYIRM010000033.1:0-92550 GCF_057708105.1 Actinacidiphila sp. bgisy144
AACTCACCTTCACCTTCAGGATCTTGTCGTCCCCCGACTTGGGGCTGATCCGGCCGTCGGTGTTGCTGGTGGTCACCAGCAGAGCGCCGTCGTAGCCGAGAACGGTGCGCAACCGGCCGTACGTGGAGACGAGTTCGCTCTGCGGAGCGGCGACGAGCCGGGTGCCGTCCAGCGGGATGCGCCACAGGCGTTCGCCCTTGAGCGCGGCCATCCAGATGCAGCCGTCGGCCCAGGCGATGCCGCTGGGGGAGTCGGTCTCGGTGCCGAACTGGGCGACGGGCGAGGTGTATCCGGCGTGGCTGGTCTTTCCCTGGGTGGCGGGCCAGCCGTAGTTGTGGCCTGCTTTGATCAGGTTGAGTTCGTCGGCCTTCCGGTCGCCGAGTTCCGAGGCCCACAGGTTGCCCGACGGGTCCCAGGCCAGGCCCTGCACGTTGCGGTGCCCGATGGTGTAAACGACGGACTGGCCGAACGGGTTGCCCGGAGCCGGCTTGCCGTCGGGCGTCATGCGCAGGATCTTGCCGCCCAGCGAGGACTTGTCCTGCGGCAGCGCGGTGTTCTCCGCGTCGCCGGTGCCCGCGTAGAGCATGCCGTCGGGGCCGAACGCGATCCGGCCGCCGTTGTGGTGGATGCTGCGCGGGATGCCCTTGAGGATGACGTGGAGCGTGCCGAGCTGGTGGCCGGCGCTCGCCGTGGGCGTGTACGTCAGCCTCGCGACGCGGTTGTCGGTCGCGGTGGAGAAGTAGACGTAGATCAGCCGGTCGCGGGCGAAGCCCGGGGACAGCGCCAGTCCCAGCAGGCCCGTCTCGCCCTGGGAGCTCTTGGTGGAGACCACCCCGGGCACCGTGCCCGCCACGGTGCGCTTGCCGCCGCCCGGCGCGATCCGCTGGACCACGCCGGTGTCGCGCGAGTTGACCAGCAGGTCGCCCCCGGGCAGCCGGACCATGCCCCACGGCACGTTCAGGCCGCTGGCGACGGTGCCGGTGACCTTCGCCGACCCGGTGGCCGAGCCCGCGGTCGGGGTCGGTGCGGGGGTCGTGGCCACGGCGGAGGGCGCGGAACCCGCGGAGCCGGCCGTGCCGGTCGTACCGGTTGTACCGGTCGTGCCGGTCGCTCCCGTCGCGGGCGTGGCCGTCGTCGGGGTCGCCGACGACGAGGAGCCGTCCGAGGCCGAGGAGCAGCCCGCCAGCAGCAGCGCCGCCGCCGCGGCGGCGCACCCCGCCGCCCGCAGCCGCCGCGCTCCGGCGCCCGCCCCGCGCGGCCCGTCCGCGTGCCCCGTCCCTGCCCTGCGCCATCCCTTCATCCGACCGGTCGCCCTTCCTCGTCGCAGCCGGCGCGGTGCGGTGCGCCCGGCCGGGCCCGCCGCGGACCCTGCGACCACTCCTACCCGATGCCCCCGCCCGCCGCGACCCCGCGCGCCGGGGGCTGCGCCGACCCGGGGTCAGTGCGCGGCCAGCAGCTGCCTGATGCCGCGGCGGACGAAGGCGCGGGCCCGCAGGGCACGGCGTACGCGGCGGGGCAGCCCGATCGGCGGCGGGGCGGAGTAGCGGCGGTCGCGGATGTCGCGGACCAGGTCGGCGGGGGCGCCGAGTTCGGTCAGCACGTCGAGGGCCTCGCCCTTGGTGATCAGGCGCCCGTCGCGCAGGGTCACGGTGGCGCGGGCCAGCACCAGCGGGCCGAGGTCCACCCAGATGTCCCGCAGCCAGGGCACCGGGCTGCGGGTCGCCGGGAGCCAGAAGCGGGCCAGGTCGTGCCGGATGAACTCCTCCAACTGCCCGGGGGCCAGCGGCGGCAGCAGTTCCGCGGCCGGCGGACCGTACAGCGTCAGCGCGCCGTCGTGCAGCTCGCGGCGGGTGACGGGCGTCACGGGGCGCGCCATGAGGTGGTTGTGCGCCCAGGTGAAGTGGTCGGCGCGGGCGTCGTCGAGCGCGGTCCGCGCCATGTACGTGCAGTGCAGCTTGGCCGCGGCGGGTTCCTCGGCCAGCAGCCGCCGGTGGACGGCCCCCAGCTGTTCGCGGTGCCCGGCGTCCGGCGGGGTCTCGACAACCGCGACCAGGTCCAAGTCGCTGTGGCCGGGCCGGAAGTCGCCCATCGCCAGCGAGCCGTGCGCCCATACGGCCACGACCGGGGCCGCCGCGGTCGCCTCGGAGACGAAGCGCTGGAGCACGAGGTCCGTTTCGGTGGCCGCCATGCCGTCATCGTCGCACCGGCCGGCCCAACGGCGGACCGTTTCCCGCCGACCGGCCCGGACCCCGGGGGCGGGTGGTGCGGGGCAGGCGGGGCAGGCGGGGTGGGCGGAAATCGTATGGTCGCGGGCGCGGCAGGCGCTCTAGGGTCGCGGTATGTCTCTTCGTCTTCGTATGCGCCAGGCCCTGCCGGAAGCGATGCGCGCCCGGGACAGGGCCGCCGTGAGCGCGCTGCGTTCGGCGCTGGCCGCGCTGGACAACGCCGAGGCGGCGCCCGTGGACGAGGGCGCGCTGCGCGGCCTGGCGCTGGAGCAGGCGCCGGTCGGGGCGGGGGCCACCGAGGTGGAGCGGCGCGCCCTGAGCGAGGAAGAAGCGGCGGGCGTCGTACGGGCCGAGGCCGACGAACGGGAGGCGGTCGCGGCCTCGCTGACCTCGCCCGCCCACGCCGAGCGGGCCGCCCGCCTGCGCGCGGAGGCCGCGGTGCTCCACCGCTTCCTCACCGCCGAGTTGCCGTAAGGA
The DNA here is from genome assembly GCF_057708105.1 of Actinacidiphila sp. bgisy144. Lineage (NCBI taxonomy): Bacteria > Bacillati > Actinomycetota > Actinomycetes > Kitasatosporales > Streptomycetaceae > Actinacidiphila > Actinacidiphila sp. bgisy144. The sequence goes on from NZ_JBYIRM010000033.1 coordinate 2,703, forward strand.
GGGCTGTGTCACCGCGACCGGGGGGTGAGACGGACAAGTTCGGCAACCGCTACGAGGGCGCCTGGACCATCAGGCACGCGCTGTACGTGCTCCTGGGCAGGGGAACGTCGATCTGCCTGGAGCCCAGCGGGCCGGTGGGCGAGGGGGTCGAGTTCGTCTACCGCCATGCCGGGGAGACGGAGGTTCACCAGGTCAAACGGCAGGACCGGAACGCCAACGGCTGGAACGTGGCCTCGCTGCGGGCCAAGGGGATCTGGGACCACCTACGTTCCCATGTGACGGCCGGACGGACCTTCTGCTTCGTCTCCGCACTCCCCGCCCGCGCGCTCGACGAACTGGCAGATCGGGCCCGCCGGGCGGACGACGCCGCCTCTTTCGAGGCCGAGTGGTTGACCGAGGAACTCCGCGGCCCCTTCGAGGCCCTGGCCTCGGGCGACATCTACGGGTCGGCCGAGGTCGCCTGGCGCATGCTGCGTGGCTTCAGGGTCCACTGGCACGACGAACGGGACCTTGTCCGTACCAACGCGGTCCTGGCCGAGCAGGTCCTTGCGGGTGGTCCAGGCCCGCTGACCGCGGTCGGCCTCGGCCAGCTTCTGGTGGACAACCTGGGGACCACACTCGACGCCGCGGCCCTCACCGACCGCCTGGCGCCGTACGGACTGCGGCGCGTCGGGCGGGCGGACGGAACCGCGGTGTCCGACGAGGTGAGCCGGACAACGCGGAGGTGGGCGGCAACCGTCGAGCGCGAGCTGCTCCGGCCCGTCATCCCGCGACAGGAGGCCGCCCGGATCGTCGAGCAGATCAGGGCGGACCCCCGTCAGCTGGTTCTCCTGGTCGGTGCGGCGGGCGGTGGGAAGAGCTCGGTGCTGCACCAGGTCTTCACCTCTCTCGACGGTGCGGCCACTGCCGTACTTGCCTTCCGTCTCGACCGGCTGGGACCTTTCGACTCGACTCATGACCTGGGGCAGCGGGTCGGACTGAGCAGATCGCCGGTCGCTGCCCTCGCTGCTGTGGCCGACGGGCGTTCGTGCGTGCTGGTGGTGGACCAGCTCGACGCGGTCAGCCTGGCGTCGGGACGCATCCCCGATGCCTTCGACGCGGTGGCGGACCTCGTGGACGAGGCCGCGGCGTACCCGGACATGCGGGTGGTGCTGGCCTGCCGTGCGTTCGATGCCAAAGCCGACCACCGCATCCGCCGGCTTGCCGATGCGGACAGCTGCACTCGCATCACGGTCGAGTCGCTCACCGACGCCCAAGTCCACGCCGCCCTCTCGGGCATGGGGCTCGAACCGGCCCGGCTCACCGGATCGCAGCGGACACTGCTGCGGTCGCCGCTGCATCTGGTTCTCCTCGACCGGGTCCGCGACCAGGAAGAGGCGCTTTCCTTCCACAGCACCCGGCAGTTGTTCGACGCTTTCTGGGAGGCCAAACGCCGCGACTGCGAGCGTCATCGGCCCGGCATGCGCTTCCACGAGGCGATGTCCGCTCTCGTGTCCGCGATGAGCTCGCGGCAGAGTCTTTCCGTGCCCTACAGCCTGCTCGACACGGACGACCTCGCCGCCAGCCGGGAGATCCTGCTCTCCGAGCACGTCTGCGTGCGCGACGGCCGAACACTCGCCTTCTTCCACGAGAGTTTCTTCGACTACGCCTTTGCGCGTGACTGGCTGCGGCGCGGCGAAAGCCTGGTCGTGTTTCTCACCGGCGGGGAACAGGAGTTGTTTCGGCGGGGGCAGCTCCGGCAGGTGCTGGACCACTTGCGGGACGAGGACCCCGAGAGGTTCGCGGAAGAAGTCGAAAAGCTGCTCACCAGCCCGGAGATCCGCTACCACCTCAAGGACCTGACCCTGGCGGTGCTGCGCGGACTGGACGAGCCCAGTTCCACCGAATGGGGCGTCGTCACCCGGGTGCTGGACACCCACCCCGCGTTCCGCGAGCCGCTCATCGGCCTGGCCACCATGCCGGCGTGGTTCCGGCGCGCGGACGAGGAAGGGGCCGTCGAGAGGTGGTTGGCCGGCGCCGACCCGCGCGAGCGGGACACAGCTGTGCGACTGCTGGCCTCGGTCGCCGACTCACTGCCCGACCGGGTGGCCCGTCTCCTTCAGGCGCGCAGGTCGGATTCCTCCTCCCCGGACTGGCTGAAGCAGATCGTCCTCCGCAGCAGCCTGGCCGGCAGCCGGTCCCTCTTCGACCTCGTGCTCGACGGCGTGCGATCCGGCCTGTTCGGCGGAGCAGAACGCGAACTGTGGATTCCGGTGAGTGAACTCGCAGAAGGAAAGCCCGGCTGGGCGGTCGAGTTGCTGGACGTGCTCCTGACGGAACAGGTGAGTTCTCCGCGGCTCGACCCGCACGGACGGGTCACCTTCCTGCTGGGTAGGGACCACGAGGCCCTCCGCGCGGTGGAGGCTGCCGCCGCCGGCGCCCCGGAGGAGTTCTTCGTTCGGCTGGTGCCGGTCCTGGTGGCGGTGGTCAAAGCGACGGCCCGCACGACAGCGGACGGATGGCCGGTCCGCGACCGGCAGTTCCCGTACCGTCACGCGGACGACGACCCCAGAGACCTGGGCGGGGCTCTGGTCCACGGCCTGGCCGCTGCCCTGCGGCTCCTTGCCCGGCAGGACCCCGCCCGGGTGCCCGAGCTGGTGCGCGGACTCGTCGGCCTGCCGTACGACACCACGCAGTGGCTCCTCTACCAAGCCCTGTCCGCAGCCGGTCCCTCCCTCGCCGACTGGTCGGCCGAGATCCTCCTCGAGGGTGCCCACCGTCTTCTGACCGGCTCCGCGGAAAACGTCGTATGGGGCACCCGGGAGGTTCTCCTCGCCATCGGGGGGACCCTCTCCGACAAGACCCTGGGGCGGCTGGAGCACATGCTGCTGCACCTGCGCCTTCCCCCGGACGGGCAGCTCTCACCCTGGCACGAGTTCACGCTGCTGACGGCCCTGCCGGAAGCGCGACTCTCCGAGCGGGCGGCACGCCGCCTCGGCGAACTGCGCCGGCTCCACGGCGACCGGCGTCAGCCCGACGAGCCGGAGGGCATGACCGGTGGGTCCATCGGTCCGCCCATTGCTTCGGAGTCGGCCCAGCACATGAGCGACGACCAATGGCTGACCGCCATGCGAAAGTACAGCCGGGACGAGACCAACTGGACGAACTTCACCGGCGGCGCGGGCGAACTGGCCCTGGTGCTCCACACGATGACGGTGGCGGACCCCGACCGGTTCGCGCGGCTCGCGCCGCGGATCGACGCCGGGACACACCCCGCCTACGGTGCCGCACTTCTCCGCGGCTTGGGCGAGGCCGAAGCATGTGCCGACCCGGAACCGGTCTTCGCGGCGGTACGCCACTTCGCGGGTCACCATCAGACGGAACAGGAGCGTTGGCTGGGAGACGCGCTACGGAAATACCTCGACAGTGTTCCGCTCGACCTGGTGGAAATGCTTCTGGAGTGCGTTCTCGGGTCGGACGGGACGGGAACGGCCGAACACCCGGATCGCGCGCGTGCGGACGATCCGTCGCGTGACCTGCTCACCGCTGGGATCAACACGGTGCCGGGCAGCGCAGCCTGGGCGCTCGCCGACCTGCTCGTGCGGGACCCGGACGGGTCCCGCGCCTTAGCGATCGTGCCCCGCCTGCGGCACCTGGCAGATGTTCCGTCCCTCGATGTCCGGGCGTGCGTGGCCCGCGTGCTTCACGCCGCGATCGGTCACGACCGCCAGGCCGTCGCCGACGCCTTCGGCGCGCTGGTCCGCGGGCCTGACCACCTCCTGGCTTCGCCGTACGTGTCCCGCCTGGCCGTGGCCTTGATGCACGGGGACCCGGGCGCGGTCCGGCCCCAGGCGGAACGCATGCTGACGTCCGCCGTGGACGCGGTACGGCGGTTCGGCGGACAGGTCGCCGCGCTGGCGGCGATGGAGTGGGCGATGCCGGACCTGCTGGCAGCGGTGCTCGCAGGACACGACGCGGCGCAGCGGCAGGGAGCCGCCGGCGTGTGCGCCGTACGCCTTGGCAACACCGGGGACGCCGCGCTCGCCCATCATGCGCTCGTCCGGTTCTTCCACGATCCCGAGGCGGAGGTCCGGCAGGCAGCTGCGGAAGTAGCGGCCGAACTGCGGGGCCGGCGGCTGGGACCGCACCGACGGACACTTGACGCACTGATGGATTCCCTCGCCTTCGAGACGGCCCTACCGCAGTTGCTGATCACGCTCGAACGCGCCCCCGACCGGATCGACGAGCTGGTTCTGACGTGTGTCCGCCGCTTCATCGCGGTCTTCGGAGCCGCGTCGGCCGATCTGCGGCGTCGGGCGGCGGCCGACTCCTACCAGATCGGCGAGCTGCTGGTGCGGTCGTACGTCCAGGCGTCCTCGCCCACGCGCAGGTCCGAGATCCTCGACCTGCTGGACGAGCTGCTGCTTCTCGGTTCCTACGGAGTGGCCAAGGCGATCAGCGACATCGATCGGAACTGAGCGGGACCGGTTGCTCCGCGATGCCGACGGCGGCGGGGGAGTGCGGTCGATGCCTCGGATGTGCGCCGCCGCGCGCCCTGCCATGCGTCCGGCGCATCAGACGACGCGTTGAGAGCACCCGGCACCGCCAGGGGCCGCGTGCTGTGCTGTGCGGATGACATACCGATCGGAGCACACCAGGCACGCGAAGTTCCTCGACACCTTGTCGCACGAGGAACGTGCGGCGTTCTCCCAGCTCGGCACTCCGCGCCTCTATGCCGGCGGGGAGTTACTGATGCGCGAGGGCGAACACGTGCCGGAGCTGATGGTCCTCCACGAGGGCCTGGTGAAGGTGACCGCACGACTGGACGATCAGCGGGTCGCGCTGCTGGACATCAGGATGGACGGGGACATCGTGGGAGAGTTCGCGGTGATGGACTTCGGGCCGCGCTCGGCCACGGTCACGGCCTGCGGCCCGGTCACCGCCACCGTTGTCCAGCGGCGCGAGCTGGAACCCGCCAACCCCACGATCTGGAAGGCCCTTTGCTTCATGGTGGCCTTCGGGGCGCGCCGGTCCGTCCGCTGGCGACTGGACTTCGGTGGGCAGCAGGTCGATGTGCGGCTGGCCCGTGTACTGGTCGAACTGGCCGAGTCCTACGGGCGGCCCGATCCCGGGCGACCCGGCTCGGGTGCGGTGCTCATCGACGTCGACCTGTCGCAGTCCGAGTTCGCCGAGCTCATCGGGTCCACGCGGAACACCGTGCACAAGCACCTCGCACAGCTGCGACACGACCGCATCATCAGCACCGGAGACCGGCGGACCTACGTACGGGACCTGCGCCGCCTGCGGGAGAAGGCACGGCTGTGCGTGCCGGTCGACCGGGGTCGCGAGCACGGCACCGGGCAGAGGGCAAGGATTTCGCGTTAATACGGCTTTCTCGATGATGTCGGCCTCCTTCTCGGACAGTTGGCGTGCACCGCACCCAACACCATCCGAAAGGTGATGAGCCGTGAACGAGATCTCCCTGTACCGGCCGCCGGACGGTCTGCCGTCCTGCCGGCTGTGTCTGGCCGTGGACGTGGAGCAGTACAGCCGTTTCGACACCCGGACCCAGTCGGCCGTCCAGGCCGACTTGGTCCGGATGCTGGACGAGGCGGCAGCGGCGACCGGGCTGGACCGCACTACTTGGGCTCGCCAGCCGCAGGGCGACATGGAGTTCGCCGTGCTCCCCGAAACCACGCCGGAGACGTCCGTGCTGGGCCCGTTCGTGCACCATCTCGGGGCGCGCCTCGCGGACCGCAATGCCCGGTCGGCCGCCCCCCGGGTCAGGCTGCGGCTGGCGGTCGACATCGGCGTGGCCGCGGACGCCGCTCTTGGGCATGCCGGCCCGGCGCCCGTCGCTGTGGCGCGTTACGTCAACGCGTACCAGTTGAAGGAAGCACTCGCCGCCCTCACCACCGCGGATCTCGCGGTCATCGTGTCGGACCGGCTGTACCAGGATGTCGTGCGGTCCGGCCTGGTCGGCCTCGACCCGGCCCAGTACGTGCGGGTCCACGTCCAGGTGAAGGAGTTCGGCGGGTACGGCTGGATTCGGGTGCCGGGCCACACCCCCGACGAGGTGCGCCGGTGTGAACCCGCCGCTCGGGAGCCGCGCTCCTCGCCCGAGGGCTCCGCTCCGAGCCGGACGCCGCTGTCCCAGCACGTCCACCACGGCGTCGCGGTCGGGGGGAACGTGTCCGGTGCCCTCACGGTCGGCCCGTACGGGTGGCCTGCGCGGACCGGTCCTGGGGCCGCCGAGTGACCGCGCCGGCCGAGGACGAGGGCGAGGACCGTCCCGAGCGGTGGAACCGCCAGTGGGCGGAGTACGGGGTCAACGTCGGCCACGCCGTGTACGGCGGCATCCACATCCACCCGCCCGTTGTGCCCGGCCCGTCGTCCTGGTCTGCCGGCGGCATGCCGTACCTGGGGCGCGTCGCGCGTCACCGGAAGTTCCTGACCACCCTTGCCGACTTCACACAGGTATGCCGCCGAGCCGTCGGAGCCATGTCGGACCTCCGACTCGACGATGCCGGAAAGGAGCAACGATGACACCGACCGGGACCCAGGGCGTCTTCGCCCGAATCGACAGCAGGGTTCTCGAACTGTCATGCGGGCCGCGCACGTCGCCCGTAGAGAGCAGGAACGCCCTGTACGGGCCGCGACGGGACGCGGAGGCGGGCGCGGCGGTCCTGCGGGAAGCCGTCCGTGCAGCGCAGGGCGAACGCGGCGACAGCGACGAACGGCTGTTCGTCGTCTGGTTGCTCCTCCCCGGGTGCTACCGGACCCTGCATCGCCTGTCCCGCCAGTGGCCGGTGGGTCGTGCCGATCTCGAGGCAGAAGCCGTCCTCGCCGTACTGGAAGCCGTCGACGCCGCCGACCCGGACGACCCCGCGATGGGCGGACTCCTGGTCAAGGGCGCGGTGAACCGGATGTGGGCTTACGCGAAGCGCGTCGCGGCGGAGATCCCGGTGGCCGATGTCGGTGCGATCGCCGAGGCGCGCAACCGCGTCGACCCGCAGGAGGAGTCGCCCAGCTCGTACGAGGAGTGGGAACTGCACGTCATGCCGCCGCCGCGCCGTGAGGGGCTGAAGGCCACGCTCCGCTTCGCCGAGCCGCGCTCCCGGCAGCGCGGCGGGCGGGACGGAATCCGCCTGGCCGACGTGGTGTTCCGCGCGCGCCGCCACGAGGAGGCCGACCTCGTCGGCACGCTGGCCCTGCGCCCGACCGGAGCGGACCGGTGAGCGCGCGGTCCGGCCCGCCGCTGGGCTTCGCGGAAGCGCTCGACCTGCCCCTGAGCGTCGATCTGCGGACGGCTGCCCGAGCCCTCGGCATCTGCCCGGCAACGGCGTACAAGCTGATCCGCCTCGACGCCTTTCCCTGCACCGTGTTGCGCCTCGGCTGGCGCTACCGCATCCCCACGGCCGGCCTGCTGCGTGCCCTCGGCATCGAGGAACGGCCGGTCTACGCCGTGCCTCTGGAGGACGACGCGTCACCTGACGCCAGGTTCGACAACACCCACCCGCATGTATCGGAGGTTTCGACATGAGCATCCCGTCCCTGCTGCGGCAGAAGCCGGACCAGCCCCTGAAGTGCTTCGCCGTCGGCCCCATCGGCGATCCGCATGCCGCCTACGGCACTCCTGAACACGAGGCGTACGAGCACCACCTGGCCGTCTTCGAGCAGGTGATCGCGCCTGCCTGCGCGAAGCACGGCATCACCGTGCTGCGCGCGGACGGCATCGCGCACGCCGGTGACATCAACGAGCAGATCTGTCGGCATGTCGTCGAGTCCGATCTGGTCATCGCGGACGTCACCGGTGGCAACCCCAACGTGATGTACGAACTGGGCCTGCGGCACATCACCGGCAAGCCCACGATCCACATCGGGGAAGCTGCGCAACTGCCCTTCGACATCGCGTCGATCAGGACGATCCGGTACCAGCGCACCCGAAGCCATCTGGCTGCCGCACGCCGCGAGATCGAGAGCGCTCTGGAGGCCGGACTCCGGGACGGGTTCGAACTCCTCACGCCCGCAAGGGTGCTACGTGGGCTCCAGACCGGTGACGGTACGACACCGACCGAGGACGAGGGCGGCGAGGCGGACGAGGACCCGCCCGGGCTGCTGGACGACTTCGTCGTGATCGAGGACGGAGTGGGCGAGGTGACCTCCGACCTGGAGGAGATCACGAAGACGGTCGAGACGATCGTGACGCTCACCGAGCAGGCCAGCGTCGAGGTGCTCGATCTGGCCCATGCGAACGCGCCCGCCAGTGCACGGCTCGCCGCCGTGGGGCGGTACGCACGGGCACTCGGCGGGCCGGCTACCGAACTGAACACGGTCGCGGAGAGGTTCGCGGGACGCATGGCGACCATGGACAGCGGCGTGCGTGCCGCACTCGGCCTGATCGAGATGACACTGCCCGAGGAGCGGGGTGAAGGGGCGGAAGAGTTCCTGGAGCAGTTGACGTCCCTGGCGGAGATGGCGCAGGAGGGTTTAGTGCAGGCCGCCTCCTTCGGCGAGTCCCTGGAGGGATTGGTCCGTATGAGCCGACAACTGCGCAAGCCCGTGAAGGAGATCACCGCGGCGGTTAAGCAGCTGACCTCCTCGATCGGAAGGACGGGGGAGTGGGCGGAGAAGGCCCGCGCGCTGGCGCGGAGCGCCACCGCTGCGTGACGCGGTCGCGGTAGGGCGCAGGGGAGGGGTCCGGCCCGTGGGGCCGGGCCCCTTTGCGTGCCTGGTGAGCCTGCGGTGCGCTCACGTCCCCGGGGGCGGGTCGAAGGCGGTGGGGAGGGTGCCGGGGGCGACCGGGGTGCGCTGGCCGCTGCCCGAGACGGGGAGGCGGGCACCGTCCAGGGCCGGGTCGACGTAGCGGGCGAACCACTCGTCGAGCCGGGCGGCGAGCTCCGCCCGGGTGCCGGCGTGCTCGGGTGCCTCCGCGAGGTTGCGCTCCTCGCCGGGGTCCGCGGCGAGGTCGTACAGCTCGTGCGGGCCGTGCGGGTAGCGGTGGACGTACTTCCGGTCGCGGGTGCGGATCATGCGGACCGGGCCGTACTCGTCGTAGACGACCACCCGTTCGTGGCCGGAGGGGTGCCCGGCGTCCGCGAGCAGGGCGGCGAAGGAGCGGCCGGGCAGCTGCGGGTCTGGGGCGTGGTCCAGGCCGAGGTGGTCGACGAGGGTGGGCAGCACGTCGTACTGCGACAGCAGGGCGTCGCAGACGCGCCCGCCGGGGATGCGGCCGGGCTGCGCGGCGATGAAGGGCACCAGCACCGAGCTGTCGTACATGTTCTGCGGGAAGGTGCCGTTGCCCTTGCCCCAGATGCCGTGGTGGCCGGCGTTGAAGCCGTTGTCGCTGGTGAAGACGACCAGGGTGGACCGGGTGAGGCCGAGCGCGTCGAGCCGGTGCAGGACCCGGCCGATGGCGGCGTCCATCGCGGTGGTCGCCGCGAAGTAGCCGATCAGCGCCTGCCGGGTGTCGGGTTCGCCGCCGACCGGGGAGCCGTCGTCGGCGAACGGCTGCCAGGGGTGCGGCGGACCCTGCGGGCAGGTCTCGAAGGCGCAGTCCTCGTACAACGCGGTGTAGCGGCTGGGGTGCTGGCCCTTCCACGGCTTGTGCGGCGCGGTGAAGTGCAAGGAGAGGTGGAAGGGTTCGGGGCGCTCGGCCTCGGCGGCCAGGAAGCGCTCGGCGTCGGCGGCGAGGGCGTCGGTGAGGTAGTCGGGCTCCTCGGTGCGGACCCCGTCGCGGTACATCGGCGCGCCGCGGTAGGGGCCGCCGCCGCTCTCGTGGGCGTACCAGTGCACGAAGCCGGGGCGGGGCCGGTCGTTGGCGCCCAGGTGCCACTTGCCGCTCAGGCCCAGCCGGTACCCGGCGCCGGCGAGCAGATCGGTGAAGAGGGTGCGGCCGGCGAGGAAGTCGATGCCGGTGCGGCCGGCGTGGTGGTAGGAGAGCCAGTCGTGGACGCCGTGCTGGGAGGGCAGTTGGCCGGTGAACAGCGAGGCGCGGGCCGGTGAGCAGACCGGCGAGGTGCAGAAGAAGCGGCTGAGCAGCACGCCGCCGGCCGCCAGCGCGTCCAGGTGCGGGGTGTGGATCTCGTGGTTGCCGGCGCATCCCATGGCCCACGGGCCCTGGTCGTCGGAGAGGATCAGCAGGACGTTCGGGCGGTCCGGATCGTGGCTGGCCATGGCGCTCCAAGCAGGTGCGGCGCCGGGCCCGGGGCGGGCCGGCTGGACGCCTCACATGCTCAGTGCCGGTGCCGCGGCCAGTCAATCGCTGCAAGCGTATGAATAAGTAATGAATCAGCTGGTGGTTCACACGGACGCTGGAAACATTCCTGCAATGATTCACGAGAACCGCGAGTCATCTGCAATTCATACGCTCTAAGAGCGCTTGTTCTCGGCAATGTTCTGAGGCAATCATATGGCCACGCCTTCCCCGACCCAGGGTCACCGTCACCCGAGGAGTGCAGGTATGTCCGCTGCCAGACAGTCCACGGACGCCGCAGAGACCGGCCGTCCCCTCGCCCGCCGCGCCGTCCTCGGCGCGGTCCTCGCCACGGCCGCCGGCCTCACCGCCGCCTGCGGTTCCGGTTCCGGCTCCGGCGGGGGCGGCGCGAACTCCTTCACCTACTGGTCGATGTGGAAGCAGGACGAACCCCAGGCCAAGGTGCTCCAGGCGGCGATCGCGCGGTTCACCAAGGACACCGGCATCAAGGTGAGCGTCCAGTGGAAGGGCCGCCAGGTCATCCAGCAACTGGCCCCCACCCTCAACACCGGGAACGTCCCCGCCGACCTCGTCGACTCCTCCGACCGCTTCGCCTACGCCCAACTCCAGGCCACCGGCCAGGCGCTGGACCTCACCCCGGTGCTGGAACTGCCGATCCCCGGCGAGCGCGGCAGCACCGTCGGCAGCGTCGTCCCGGCGAAGTACCACTCCCTGAGCACCACCGCCGGCACCCTGTGGCAGATCCCCTACGAGATCGTCACCACCCAGATCTGGTACGACGGCCACGCCCTGCCCGACGTCGCCGCGAAACCCCCCGCCACCTGGGCGGAGTTCAGCACACTGCTGGCCGCCCGCAAAGCCGCCCGCGGCGACGGCCCGCTCGCCCTGGACGCCGACGTCCCCGACTACGCCGCCTACTGGACGTACTACGCGGTGCTGCGCGGCCTGGGCCCCGGCGCCTTCGGCAAGGCCGCCACCGACAAGTCCGGCGCACTGCTGAAAGCGCCCGGCTTCGTGGACGCGCTGCGCCCCATCGAGGCCCTGGTCAAGGCCGACGACTTCACCAAGGGCTACGACGGCTCCAAGTGGCCCGCGGTGCAGCAGAAATGGGCCAAGGGCAAGTCCGACTTCCTGCTGCTGGGCACCTTCGCGCCGAGCGAGACCGCCACCTTCGCCACCTCCGGCTTCACCTACCGCTCCTTCCCGTTCCCCGCGTTCACCGCCGGCGGCGACACCTCCCAGGACATCTCGCTGATCGGGTTCTCCATCCCCAAGAAGGCCCGGCACGCCGCCGCCGCCAAGAAGTTCATCGCCTACTTCCTCGCCAAGGAGCGCCTCCAGGGCATCGCCACCCAGGCCAAGAACATCACCCCGCGCGCGGACATCGCCGCCCCCGCCGAACTCGCCGACGCGCAGAAGGCGATCGCCTCCGGCCACGTCGTCAAGACCCTGGACGGCGTCAAGGAGACCGCCGCCGAGTGGTACACGAAGGTCTTCCTCCCGCTCAACACCAGCTTCCTCACCGGCCACCTCACCGCGCAGTCCTTCGCCGGCAAGCTCGCCTCCCAGTCCGCCTCCTACTGGAAGACGGCCTCGTGACGGCGGCCGGCACGCTGCGCCCGGACGCCCCCGCCGCCACCCGGCGGCGCGCCCCCACCGCGCCCGGGGGAGTACGGCCCAGCCCGCTCACCGCCCGCCGCCGCAAGCTGTTCTGGCCGCTGGTGCTGCCCGCCGCCGCGGTGTACGTCGTCTTCTTCGCCGGCCCCTCGCTGTTCACCCTGTGGCTGAGCCTCAACAAGTGGGCCGGGGCCGGCCCGATGACCTTCACCGGGCTGGACAACTACCGCCGGATCTTCCAGGACCCGACCTTCCGGCACTCCTTCACCAACACCCTGTGGATCGTCTTCGGCGCCGGCGGGCTGACCTTCCTGGTCTCCTTCGGGCTGACCATGGTGCTGCGCGACATGAAGGGCCGCAAAGCGGCGCGCTCCATCCTCTTCTTCCCCAACATCGTGCCCAGCGTCGTGATCGCCATCCTGTGGGGCTTCCTCTTCCAGCAGGGCGGCCCGGTCGACTCCCTCACCCGCGCCACCGGCCTGCCCACCACCAACTGGCTCGGCCAGGGCAACCTCTTCAAGGTCATCCTGATCGGCCTGGTGTGGACCTCCACCGGCTTCTACACCACCATCCTGATGGCCGCCGTCGACCAGATCCCGCCGGAGCTGTACGAGGACTGCGAACTGGCCGGCGCCGGCGCGCTGCAGAAGTTCCGGCACGTCACCCTGCCGCTGATGTGGGACGTGGTCGGCGTGTGCGCGGTGCTGTGGACCATCTCCGCGGTGAAGGTCTTCGAGTTCGTCTACGCCTTCGCCGGCGCCGCCGGCCAGATGCCCGACACCGGCGTGTGGAACACCGCGCTGTACACCTACGGCGAGGCGTTCGCGTCCGGCGGGGTGCCCCGCTACGGCTCCGCCGCCGCCAGCGCGGTGGTCATGCTCGCCCTCGTCGGCGTGCTCGTCGTCCTGATCCGCCGCTTCATGCGCCGCGACTCCGTGCAGTACTGAGCCGCGCCGCCCGCCCTTCCGGGCGTCCCAACCGCCCCGCCCGCACCGCACCCCCGTCAACGGAAGGCACCCCCGATGGCTGTCGCCAGCCCCGGCCGCTCGCCCGGCCCGTTCGCCCGCCGGCTGCGCCGGCTCACCGCAGGCCGGCTGCTCGGCGTGCCCCTGGTCTGGCTCTTCGCCGCCTTCAACGTCTTCGTCGCGCTGTGGCTGCTGCTGTCCTCGGTGAAGACCTCCGACGCGATCTTCAGCTCGCCCTGGCGGCTGCCGCACACCCTGAAGTGGGGCAACTACGCCCGGGCCTGGACCAGCGGCCAGTTCGGGCACGCCGCGCTCAACACGGTCGTGGTCGTCGGCGGCACCGCCGTGGTGACCGTCCTGCTGGCCGCGCCCGCCGCCTACGCCCTCAGCCGCATCACCACCCGGCTCAACTCCGTGCTCACCCTGTCCTTCGCGCTGGGCCTGGGCATCCCCGCCCAGATGGCGATGCTGCCGCTGTTCGTCCTCATGAACCGGCTCCAACTGGTCAACAGCCTCTTCGGCCTGGTCGTCGTCTACGTGGCGACGTCCCTGCCGTTCGCCGTGTTCTTCCTCACCGGCTTCTTCGCCACCCTCCCGGTCGAACTGGAGGAGGCCGCCGCGCTCGACGGCGCCACACCCCTGCGGACCTTCTGGCAGATCATGCTGCCCATGGCGCGCGGCGGGCTGGTCACCGTGCTGACCCTCAACATCATCCAGCACTGGGGCGAGACCGTCTTCGCGCTCGTCTTCATCCAGACCACCGACCACCAGACCCTCTCCCTGGCGCTGCTCGGCTTCCTCCAGCAGATGCAGTACAACGGCGCCGACTGGGGCGGGCTGTTCGCCGGCGTGGCCCTGGTCGTGCTGCCGGTGCTCGCCTGCTACGTATGGCTGGGCCGCCGGATCATCGAGGGAATGACCGTCGGCTCCGTCAAGTGAACCGAGCCGCTGGGGGATTGAGGACACCATGACCGGAGCGAACGAGCTGAAGTTCCGCCAACTGGCCGCCGAGCTCAGGCAGCAGGTGCGCCAGGGCATCTGGCCGGCCGACGGACGGCTGCCCACCGAGAAGGAGCTCGCCCGCAGCAGCGGCACCTCGGTGAGCACCGTGCGCCGCGCCGTGGACGAACTCGTCGCCGAGGGACTGGTGGTCCGGCGGCAGGGCTCCGGCACCTTCGTCGTCCCCCCGAGCGCCCCCGGACCCGGCCGCGCCCTGGTCGGCGTCAGCGTCCCCGACACCGCCTTCTACTACCCGACGGTCCTGCGCGGCATCGAGGAGACGCTCTCCGCCGCGGGCGCCCGGCTGCTGTTCGCCTGCTCCGACTACGACCAGAAGCGCGAGGACAAGGACGTCCGGGACATGCTGGAGGCCGGCGTCGACGGCCTGCTCCTCGTCCCCACCCTCAACGGCCCCGAACCGGCCCGCGACTACCTCGCCCGGCTGTCCGCCCTGCCCGTGCCGACCGTCCTGGTCGAACGCCGCGACGCCGCCCTGGAAGGCACCAACGAGTACGTCTGCACCCACCACGAAGCCGGCGCCTACGACGCCGTCCGCCACCTCGCCGGCCTCGGCCACCAGGCGATCGGCCTGGTGCTGCGCCACCCCAGCCCCACCTCCGGCCCCGTCGCCGAGGGCTTCCACCAGGCCGCGGGCGAACGCGGCCTGGCCACCGTGGAGTTCCGCGCCGCCCGCCAGGAGTGGAGCCCCGCGGCCGCCGACCGGTGCCTGGCCGCTCTGCGCGAGGCCGAGGTGACCGCCGCCGTCTGCTTCGGCGACCGGCAGGCCGCGCTGCTGCTCGGCGCCGCCCGCCGCGCCGGACTCACCGTGCCCGGCGACCTCGCGCTCGTCGCCTACGACGACGAGATCGCCGAGGTCGCCGACATCCCGCTGACCGCCGTCGCACCGCCCAAACGGCAGCTCGGCCAGGCCGCGGCACGCACCCTGCTGCGCCGGCTGGCCGACCCGGACCTGGCCCGCAGCCGGGTCCTGCTGCGCCCCACCATCATCGTCCGGCAGTCCTGCGGAGCCACGCAGCACACCGGGACCACCACCCGCGAGGAGAGCACCACGTGACCGACACAAGGCTGGGCCTGATCGGCGCCGGCGCCGTGGGCGCGCTGCACGCCGAAGCCGCGGCAGGCATCCCCGGCGTGCGGGTGACGGCGGTCTGCGACATCGTCCCCGAGGCCGCGCGCCGCGTCGCCGGGCCGCATGCCGCCGCGGTCTTCACCGACCACCGCGACCTCGTCGCCTCCGGCGCGGTGGACGCCGTCGTCGTCAACACCCCGCACGCCCTGCACACCGACATCGTCACCGCCGCCGCCACCGCGGGCCTGCACGTGCTGGTCGAGAAGCCGATGGCCACCCGTGTCGCGGACTGCGCCCTCATGACGGACGCCTGCGCGGCGGCCGGGGTGGTCCTGTTCGTCGGCCACATCCAGCACTTCCTGCCGCCGGTCGCCGCCGCGAAGGCCGCGCTGGAGGCCGGCGCCGTCGGGGCGGTGCGGGCCGTGCACGACTGGCGCAGCACCGACTACCGGCCCGGCACCCGGCCCGCGTGGTTCTTCGACCCCGCGGTCTCCGGTGGCGGGGTGTTCATCAACATCGGCACCCACTGCGTGGACCGGCTGCTGTGGCTGACCGGCCGCCGCCCGGTCGCGGTCGCGGCCACCGCGGTCCGCCGCGGGGACCTGCCGGTCGAGACCGACGTCCTGGCCCGCCTCGAACTCCAGGGCGGCATCACCGCGCACATCACCGTCACCAGCACCCTGCTGCCCGCCCGCGACGAACTCACCGTGATCGGCGACCACGGCACGCTGCGCGTCGCCCGCGGCAGCGGCGCGGTGCTGCACCCGGACGACGGCACCGCACCGGTCCTCCTGGCCGCCGAGTCCGCCGCCGACGTCGCCACCGCCTTCCACGACCAGCTCGCCGCCTTCACCGCGGCCGTACGCGGCGAAGCGCCGCCCGCCGTGCCCGCGGAGTACGGCCGCGAGGTCGTCGAGACCGTCGCGTCCGTCTACGCCTCCTGCGCCGCGGACGGCCGCCTGGTCCACCTGCCCGCGGCAAAGGCGTCCGTCGGCTGAGACCCGCGCACCCCGCACCCCGTGCACCCCGCACCCCGCGGCCCTCCTGCCGCTCTGCCCTTCTTGCGCTTCCTGCGCTCCCTGCCCTTCCTGCCCGACGTTCCTGGAAACCCCCGTTCACCCTGGAGGCACACCATGCACGACACCCCCGCAGGACACCTCGGCCGGCGCGGATTCCTCACGGCTGCGGCCCTCGCGCTCGGCGGCCTTTCCGGCGCGCTCCAACTCGGCCCGGGCGCCGCCCCCGCCACCGCGGCCGACGACGACACGTACGCCGCCCTGCGCGCCCTGTGGGCCGAGATCGCCACCGGCGGCGCCATCGACCCGGCCGACGACGCCTACGCCACCGCCCTGGCGGACCTGTCCGCCGGCGCCACCGACCTGTGGAACTCCCAGTCCGCCGACACCGCCGCGAACAGCCTCTGGCCGGGCCTGACCCTCGGCACCCCCGCCAACATGACGGCCAGTTACAAGCAGCTGGCGACCATGGCGACGGCGTACGCCACCCCCGGCACCACCGCCACCGACAGCACCGGCCGCACCCTGTACGGCAGCGCCGCGCTCGGCGCCGCGGTCGTCGCCGGCCTCGACTTCCTGCACACCCAGGTCTACAACGCCGGCACCGCCGAGACGGGCAACTGGTGGGAATGGGAGGTCGGTTCACCCGAAGCGCTGACCACCGCCGCCGTGCTGGTGTACCCCCTGCTGTCGGCGGACCAGCTGGACGGCTACCTCGCCGCGGTGGACCACTTCGTACCCGACCCGACCCTCAACAAGTACGGCAGCACCCGCTCGACGTCCACCGGCGCCAACCGGGTGGACCTGTGCCAGGTCGTCGCCGTGCGCGGCATCCTCGGCGGCAGCGGCGAACGCCTCGCCACGGCCGTCGCCGCCCTGTCCGACGTCTTCCCCTACGTCACCGCCGGCGACGGGCTGTACGCCGACGGGTCGTTCGTCCAGCACACGGACATCCCCTACACCGGCACCTACGGCATGGTCCTGCTGCGCGACCTCGCCGCCCTCTTCCAACTCCTCGCCGGCTCCGAATGGGCGATCACCGACCCGGCGTCCGCCCACGTGTACACCTCGGTCGACAGCTCGTTCCGGCCGTGGATCTGGAACGGGCTGTGCATGGACGCCGTGCGCGGCAGGGCCGTCAGCCGCCCGGGTGAGACCGACTTCCAGGACGGCAACCTCGTCATCCAGTCCGTGCTGCGGGCCGCCGCGTCGGCCCCGACCTCCGCGCAGGCCGACCACTTCAAGAGCCTGGCGAAGGGCTGGATCACCCGGGGCGAGGCGTACGCGCCGTTCGCCGCCACCGCGTCCGTGCCCGCCCTCGCGCTGGCGCAGCCGGTCCTCGCCGACACGTCGGTGCCGGCCGCCGCCGAGGCCGCCGGGCACGTCCAGTTCCCCGCGATGGACCGCGCCGTGCACCGCGGCGACGGCTGGGCCTACGCGCTGGCGATGTCCTCCGCCCGCGTCGGCCGCTACGAGTCGATGAACGGCGAGAACCTGCACGGCTGGCACACCGGCGACGGCATGGGCTACCTCTACCTGGACGCCGACCCCGGCCACTTCACCGACGCCTACTGGCCGACCGCCGACCCGCACCGGCTGCCCGGCACCACCGTGGAGACCCTCGCCCTCGCCGACGCGGCCGGCACCGGCACCCTGCCCGCCGCGACCTGGGTCGGCGGGGCGAGCCTGTCGGGCAGCTACGGCTGCGCGGGCATGGACTTCCGGCAGTACGGCTCCACCCTGACCGCCCGCAAGTCCTGGTTCTTCCTGGACGACGCGGTCGCCTGCCTCGGCGCGGGCATCAGCGGGGGCAGCGGCGGCGAGGTCGTCACCACGGTGGAGAACCGCAACCTGCACGCGGACGGCACCCACACCCTCACCGTGGACGGCACCGCCCAACCGGGCACCCTCGGCTGGAGCGACACCCTGACCGCCGTGTCCTGGGCGCACCTGGCGGACGTCGGCGGCTACCTCTTCCCCGGCACGGCCACCGTGCACGCCGCCCGCACCGCCCGCACCGGCGCCTGGAGCGACATCAACACCATATCCGGCACCACCGACGCGCTCACCCGCCGCTACGTCTCGCTATGCCTGTCCCACGGCACCGCGCCCGCCGCGGCCGCCTACGCCTACGTGCTGCTGCCCGGCGCCGGCAAGGAGCACACCGCCGCCCGCGCCGCCGCGCCCACCGTCACGGTGCTCGCCAACTCCGCCTCCGTGCAGGCGGTCCGGGACAGCGCGAGCGGCGTCATCGCGGCGAACTTCTTCGCGGCGGGCTCGGCCGGCGGCATCACGGTCTCCGCGCCCTGCTCCGTCATCACCCGGCAGAGCGGCGGCCGGCTGCTGGTGGGCGTCAGCGACCCCTCCCGTACGGCGGCCACCGTGCGGGTCCAACTGGTCTGGGGCGGAGACCTGGTGAGCGCCGACGACGCCGTCACCGTCACCGCGTCGTCGCCGGCCCTCACCCTCGACGTCGACCTGTCCGGCGCGGCCGGCGCCACCCGCGAGGCCGCCTTCACCCTCACCTCCGCGACGCTGCCCGCCGTCGCCGACGGCTACGTCCGCGACGGCTCCTACGCGGCGACCGGCTACGGCGGCGCCACCACCCTGGTGGTCAAGAACGCCACCGGCAGCGGCTACACCCGCCAGTCCTACCTGGCCTTCGACACCTCCGCCGTCCTCGGCCCGATCGGCGCCGCCACCCTGTCCGCCTACGGCTACGTCTCCGACAGCGGCGGCGACACCACCGAGCTGACCGCCCACGCCGTCGCCGACAGCGCCTGGACCGAATCCGCCCTGACCTGGGACACCAAACCCGCCCTCGGCGCCGCCCTGTCCACCGCCACCGCCACCACGACCAAGAGCACTCTGGCCTTCGACGTCACCGCCCACGTCGCCCCGGCCCCGGCCGGCCCGCTCTCCCTCGCCCTCGCCGAGGACGCCCCCGGCCTCGCGGTCATCCTCAACTCCCGCGAGAACCCCGCCTCCCCGCCCACCCTCCACCTCGACCTGACCGCCGCCGCGGCCGCCTCCCGGCGCCCGCGCCGCGCTCACCGTTCCGGGTAGTCCGGGTACCAGGGGGTGGGGCCGACATCGCGGAAGCGCGCGCGGCGGAACATGTCGCGCGGCGCGTACGGCCTGGTCGCGTCGTCGACCGTCTTCGCGGTGACGCCCTTGGCGGGGAGCTCCGGGTTGTACTCGGGGGTCCGGGACGGGTCGAGGACGTGCCCGGCGACTCGGCCGTGCGGCGGGCGCGACGCCTCCGCGGACCGCCCGCACCCCCGGGTGCCGCACCTGGCCCTACGGGTGCAGGACGATCTTTCCGACGTGCGCCCTGCGGGCGAGTTCGGCCTGCGCCCGGGCGGCCTGGTCCAGCGGGAACACCGCGGCGATGACCGGCTGGATCTCGCCGGTGCGCGCGAGGTCCATGAGGAGGCCGAAGTGCGCGGGCGTGTGCATCGCGGAGCCGATCACCTGCGCGTTGTGCAGGTAGAGGCGGCGCACGTCGAAGGCCACGCCGTAGCCGCCGAGCGCGCCGGCCACCACCCACCGGCCGCCCTCGCGCAGCAGCGGCAGCCCGTCACCCAGCAGTTCCCCGGCGACGACGTCGAGTGCGACGTCGATGCCGTCCGGGGCGGCGGCGCGGACCTGCTCGGCGACGTCGTGTGCGCGGTCGACGACCTCGTGCGCGCCGGCCTCGCGCACCGCGGCGACCTTGGCCGCGCTGCTGACGGCGAGCACCCGCGCGCCGCGCGCCCGGGCGAGCTGCACCGCCGCCAGGCCGACACCGCCGGAGGCGCCCGAGACCAGGACGGTCTCCCCTTCCCGCAGCCGGCCCCGCTCGATCATGCCCAGCGCCGTGCCGTAGGCGGTCGGCAGCGCCGCGAGCTGGTCGTCCGTGAGCGGGGAGCACGTCACGTCGTGCACGCGCGCCGCCGGCGCGGTCACGTACGCGGCGTAACCGCCGTCGCGTTCGCTGCCCATCAGGCCCACCGGGTGCGCATCGGGCCCCTCGCCGTCGTACAGGGCCGGGTCGACGACCACGCGGCGGCCGACGAGGCCGCCCTCCACGCCGGCGCCGGCCGCCACGACGTGGCCGGCCACGTCGGCGCCCTGGATGCGCGGGAAGTCGAGGGGGCCCCGCCAGCCGGACCGCGCCGCCGGGTCTCCCGGGCGGCCGTAGGCGCCCTCCCGGGTCCACAGGTCGGTGTTGTTCAGCGCCACCGCGCTGACCTGGACCAGGACCCCGCCGTCCGGTGGGGCGGGCACGGCCACGTCCGCCACCTCCAGGACCTCCGGCCCTCCGTGCCGGGTGATCCGCACCGCGCGCATGGTCTCGGGCACGCCCGTCATCTGAACCTCCTCCTCGGTATACTGATCGGTGAACCTTGGCACCTCGGCCACGGTACACCGATCGGTGAAGGGATGCCCGGTGCGGGAAGCACGGACCATGACGCCGGCCGGCCGCCGCATCGTCGCGGCGGCCGAGGAGCTGTTCTACCGGCGCGGCATCACCGCGGTCGGTGTGGACCTGATCGCAGAGCACTCGGGCGTGACCAAGCGGACCCTGTACAACCAGTTCGGCTCGAAGGACCACCTCGTGGCGGCCTACCTCGCCGAACGCGACCGGCGCTGGCGGTCGCACGTCCGCGCCGCCGTCGACGCCGCCGTCAACGCCGGCGCGAGCCCCGTCGAGGCCGTCACGGCGCCCTTCGAGGCGCTGCGGACCTGGAGCCGGACCCACACCCGCGGGTGCGCGTTCATCAACGCGCTGGCCGAACTGCCGGACCCCGCCCACCCCGCGCACCGCATTGCCGCGGACCAGAAGCTCTGGCTGCTGGACCTGTTCGGAGAACTCGCCGCCGCGGCCGGCTGCCCGGACCCCGCCACCCTCGCCACCCAGCTCTTCGTCTTGCACGAAGGCGCCCTCGCCTCCCAGCCGCTCCCGCACGACACCCTGCCGGCGGCCACCGAGCTGGCCCGGGCGCTGGTGCGCGCCGCTGCCCGCGGACCGGCCTGACCCGGGCGGGGCGCGGACGTCAGGCCGGCGGGAGGTCCTGGGCGGCGGTGAGGACGGCGATGTCCGCCGAGATCGCGTCGGCGGCGCGCCGCAGGCGGGGCAGGAAGTCCTCGCGGGCCTGCGCGGCGGACGTCCGGCCGGCGTGCATCGAGATGTTCGCCGCAGCGACGACCCGACCTTCGGCGTCGCGGACGGGCACCGCGAGCGACCGCAGCCCTTCCTCGAGTTCCTGCTCGACCAGGGCGAAGCCGTCCGCCCGCACCTGCTCCAGCAGTCGCGCCAGCGCGCCGGGGTCGGTGACGGTGCGGCCGGTCAGCCGCGGCAGCGGCGCCGCGCCGAGCCAGGCCGCGCGCTCCCGGGGCGGCAGCCCGGCGAGCAGGACCCGGCCCATGGAGGTGGCGTGCGCCGGGAAACGGGTGCCCAGGGTGATGGCCACGCTCATGACCCGGTGGGCCGCGGCCCGGCCGACGTAGCGGATGTCGCGGCCGTCCAGGACGGCCGTGGACGCCGACTCGCCCACCTGCGCGACGAGTTCGGCCAGGTGCGGCTGGGCGATCTCGCCCAGGGTGAGCCGGCTCAGCACCGGGTGGCCCAGGTCGAGCACCCGCGGCAGCGGGCGGAAGCGGCCCGCGTCGGCGGCGACGTACCTCAGGCTCTCCAGCGTCAGCAGCGAGCGGCGGGCGGTGGCCCGCGGCAGCCCGGTGCCCTGCGCCACCGCCGACAGCGTCATCCCGCCCGGCTCCCCGCCCAGCGCCGCCAGGACGGACAGCCCCCGCGCCAGTGACTGGAGGTACTCCGGGCCCAGGTCCCGCTTGGCGGCCGCGGTCAGGTCGTCCGCGCCGGCCCGCGGTGCGGGCGCGCCGGCGCCCGCGGCCAGCGCGGCCGACATCCGCTCGGCGGTCGCCCGCATCCGCGGCAGGGCGAAGTCCCGCAGCTCCCGCACCCCGTGGCGGCTGGTGTGGCTGACGACGCTGAGCGCCGCGGCGGTGGTGCCCGACGCGTCCCGTACGGGGACCGCCACCGCGACGAGGCCCGGCTCCAGCAGCTGGTCGTCCAGCGACCAGCCGCGGCGCGCGGCCTGCGCGGCGACCGCCCGCAGCGCGGGTTCGGCCGGCCGGGAGGCGTCCCCCGGCGGGAGCGCGGGGAAGTCCGCGGCGAAGTCCCCGGGGGAGCGCAGCCGCCAGGACGCGAAGTGCCCCTCGTCCCACTCCGCGGCGAACAGCGCGCCGGGCGCGCACCGTTCGGCCGGCAGGAGGTCGCCGACGCGGAAGCTCACCGACAGCGCGCGGCGCCGGGTGTACTGGACGACGAACCGGACGCCGGTCCCGTCGGGCACGGCGACCGACACGGACTCGTCGAGCGCGTCGGCGAGCGCGCGGGCCGGCGGGCCGAACGCCCCCGGCACCCCGCTGCCGCGCAGATAGGCCGCGCCCAGGGCCAGCAGCGGAGGGGCCAGTGCGAACTCCCCGCCCGCCTCCCGCAGATACCCCAGCCGCAGCAGGGTCGTGGTGATCCGGTCGACGGGGGAGCGGGCCAGCCCGGTCGCCCGCACCAGCGCGCTCGCCCGCAGCCGGCCGCCCGGGGCGCGGCTGAGCGCGCGCAGGACCAGCAGCCCCCGCTCCAGCGGACCGACCGAGGCATCACGGCTGCTGCCGTCCGGCATGGCTGCTTCCTCGCCTTCCTCGCCGTTTCCCGCGCGAAGTCCCGCGCGAACCGTTGACGGCGCGCAAGAGGCGGGGCGGCGCTCGGCACTTGAATGAACCGTAGTTCATCAGGCGAACGCGTACAAGGATCGCGGGACGCCCCCCGAGCGGCGGCGCGACGAGGCCCGGCACCCAGGTCCGGCGCCGTAGCTGGGCGCCGCGCCCGCCCGCCGCACCCGCAGCTGCGTGACGCTCACCGTCCTGGGAGCGCTCGGCCACCACGACGAACTGGCGCTGCACGTCCGGGCGGCCCGTACCAACGGGCACACCGACGAGGAGATCCAGGAGGTGCCGCTCCAGTCGGCGATCCACTGCGGAGTCCCCGCGGCCAACGCCGCCTTCGCCATCGCCGCCCGCGTCCTGGCCGACCTCGACGCGGAGGGCCAAGGCCGGTCCGGCGTCGGAGCCGGACCCGCTGATCGTCGGCCAATCGATGGGGCGGAGCGGGCGGGGGGATCGGGTCAAGAACGCTTCCACGTGCAAGAAGGCTTGTCCGCTCGTTTCCGTGGTGTTACGTTCCCCCGAAGTCTTGTCGGACAATCCAGGGGCGGTCCGGGCCTCGAGGGCAGGGCGCACCGCGATCCGCCGCCAGATCGGAGACCCGCGTGAACATGCCGCACAGCGACAGCCCGCACCCCGGCAATCCCTCGTGGCC
This sequence comes from Actinacidiphila sp. bgisy144, assembly GCF_057708105.1. Classification (NCBI taxonomy): domain Bacteria; kingdom Bacillati; phylum Actinomycetota; class Actinomycetes; order Kitasatosporales; family Streptomycetaceae; genus Actinacidiphila; species Actinacidiphila sp. bgisy144. The sequence continues at coordinate 25,963 of NZ_JBYIRM010000033.1, forward strand.
CCGCCGGGACTTCCTCGGCCGGACGGCGGGCGCCGCGCTCGGCGCCGCGCTCGTCGGCGGGGTGGAGGCCCAACAGGCCGCCGCGGCCCAGCCGCCTCGGAGCGGACCGGTCAGGATCGACACCGGCCTGGTCGCCGGGGTGCCGGCCGCGCTGCCCGGCGTCACCGTCTACCGGGGCATCCCGTACGCGGCCTCCACCGCGGGGCCCAACCGCTGGCGCCCGCCCCAGCCGGCCGCGTCCTGGCAGGGCGTGCGCACCGCCGACACCTTCGGCGACGCGCCCCCGCAGACCGGCACCGGCTTCGCCATGAGCGAGGACTGCCTGAACCTCAACGTGTGGACCGCCGCGACCGGCGGCCAGGGCCGGCGCCCGGTGTACGTGTGGATCTTCGGCGGCGGCTTCTCCGGCGGCCGGGGCTCCGACCCGGCGTTCGACGGCTCGGTCCTGGCGAGCAAGGGCCTGGTCGTGGTGACCTTCAACTACCGGCTGGGCGCCCTCGGCTTCCTCGCCACGCCCGAACTCAGCCGCGAGTCCGGCCACCACGCCTCCGGCAACTACGGGCTGCTCGACCAGATCGCGGCGCTGCAATGGGTGCGGCGCAACATCGCCGCCTTCGGCGGGGACCCCGAACAGGTCTCCATCGGCGGCCAGTCCGCGGGCGCCGGCTCCACCGACATGCTGTCCATGTCCCCGCTGGCCGCCGGGCTGTTCCGGCGCACCGTCGCCGAGAGCCACGCCCGCCACCCCGGCGACCCGGACCTGCGCTACCTCGGCACCTCCTACCGGCGGCTGGAGACGGCCGAGCAGCAGGGCACCGCCTACGCCGCCGCCCACGGCGCGACCACCCTGGAGCAGCTGCGCGCCCTGCCCTGGCAGGACCTCAACGACGCCGGGACACTCCCGGACGACACCGTGGACACTCGGTCGGTGGCCGAACCGCCGCTGTTCCGGCCGGTGGTCGACGGCTGGGTGCTGCCGGCCGGCTACCACGACACGTACGCCCGCCGCGCGCAGAACGACGTGTGGTACCTCGCGGGCAACAACCTCGACGAGACCGGGGCCGTACCGGAGACCGCGTTCGACTACTGGCGCGCCACCGGCTACCAGGACCGCCCCGGCGCCCCGCCCGTGCACGTCACCCTCGACGACTACGTCAGCTCCGCGCAGCGCAAGTACGGTGCGATGGCGCCGGAGTTCCTGCGGCTGTACCCGGCCGCGACCGACGACGAGGCGGCCCTGGCCAGCAATGACGCGGTCCGCGACTGCTCGCGCTGCACCACCCACCTGTGGGGCGCCCAGTGGACCCGCGGCAGCCACCGCCCGGTGCACACCTACTTCTGGACCCACCGGCCCCCCGGCCCCGACCACGACATCCGCGGCGCCTACCACGGCTCGGAGATCGCCTACTTCTTCGGCACCCTCTACCCGGCCGACCAGGGCTGGACCGACCAGGACCGGGCCATCGCCGACACCATGTCCTCCTACCTCGCCCGCTACGTCGCCACCGGCAACCCCAACGGCCCCGGCCTGCCCGCCTGGCCCGCCTACGACCAGAGCCGGCCGACCGTGATGGAGGTCGGCGAGCGCTTCGGCCCGCTGCCGGTCGCCCCGCCCGCCAAACTCGACTTCTGGCGGCGGTACTTCGACAGCCAGCAGCTCTGGTAGCCGCCCCGCGGGCGGTCAGACGAACGCGATGACGCGGCGGCCGTGGGCGGTGCCCGCGGCCATCGCGTCCAGCGCGGCGGGGGCCTCGTCGAGGGTGATGGGCGTGACGGCCGGCAGGATGCCGTGGGCGGCGGAGAAGGCGAGGGTGTCGCGCAGGTCGTGCGGGGAGCCGGACGGGCTGGCGGCGACGTGGAGCCGGTTGAGCACCATGGGCTGGGTGGGCAGCACCAGCGGTTCGGGCCCGTAGCCGCACAGCAGGAGGGTGCCGTCGGGGGCGAGCCCGCCGAGGGTGGCGGCGGCCGCCTCGGTGGACGGGCTGGCGTTGAGGATGACGTCGGCGCCCCCGGCCCAGGACTTCAGGGCCGGGCCGGGGTCGGTGTCGGAGGCGGCGATGTGGAGTTCCGCGCCCAGCGCCCGGGCCTCCTCGGCGCCGCGGGCGGAGCGGCCGACCACCGCCACGCGGGCGCCCATCGCGACCGCGTAGCGGATGGCGAGGGCGCCGATGCCGCCGGTGCCGATGACGGCCACCCGGGAGCCGGCCCCGGCGCCGCCCTGGCGCAGCCCGTTGAAGGCGGTCAGGCCCGCGCACATCAGCGGGGCGGCGGTGACGGGGTCGAGGCCGGCCGGCAGCGGGGTGACGTAACCGGCCTTGAGCAGGACGTACTCGGCGTAGCCGCCGTCGACGACGATGCCGGTGACGCGCTTGGCGGGGCAGAGGATCTGGTCCCCGCGGGCGCAGTAGTCGCAGTGGCCGCAGGAGTCGTAGAGGAACTGGGCGCCGACCGCGGTGCCCACCTCCGGCCAGCTGACGCCCTCGCCGAGGCCGACGACGGTGCCGGTGATCTCGTGCCCGGGGATGACGGGGAAGCGGGCGAAGGGGTAGTGGCCGTGCACGAGGCCGAGGTCGGAGTAGCAGACCCCGCAGGCGGACACCTTGACGAGGACCTCGCCGGGGCCGGGCGTGGGGACGTCCCGTTCGGTGCGGGTGAGCGGGGCGTTCACTTCGGTGGCTACGGCGGCACGCATGTCGGCTCCCTCAGAAGGTGGGGCGGTCCGGGACACCAGTCGTACGACAGGTATCGCGGCAAGCGGCCGTTTCCCGGTATTCCACGCGGTGTGGCCCGCGACGCGGCCGTGCCGGACCCCGGATGGCCGCCCCCGCGCCTGCCCCTTCGCCGGAGTGTGGGACGTCAGGGGCGCGGGACGTCAGGGGCGCGGGACGGCGGGGGCCGGTTCGGCCGTACCGCCGGCGCTCGCACCCGGGCGGGCGGCGGGTTCGCCGCTCTGGGAGGGACGGTGGGCGCTCTGCCCGATCATGCCGAACGCGGTGAGGGCCGCGGCGACGGCGGCGGCCACGCCGCACACCAGGAAGGCGGTGCTGAAGCCGCTGCCCAGGGCGTCCAGGGCCAGGCCGTGCGCGGCGGCGCCCGGCGCCCCGGGCGGCAGGCTGTCCACGGCGATGGGGCCGCCCGCCGCGGCGACGCCGCGCGCGGCGGCGAGTTGGCCGGCCGGCAGGCCGCCGCCGGCCAGGTGCGCCGCGAACGCCGAGCCCGCGTGGCTCAGCGCGACCGCGCCGACCACGACGGGGCCCAGGGCGAACCCGAGGTCGCGCAGCATGTTGGTGGTGGCGCTGGCCATCCCCGCCAGCCGCGGCGGCACGCTGTCCAGCGCCACGGCCGTCACCGAGCTGACGGTGAGGGCGAAGCCGACCCCGATCAGCAGCGCCGGGGCGGCGAACGCGCCCAGGTGCGGGTTCTCGACGTCGAGCCGGGCGCACAGCAGGCAGCCCGCCGCCATCAGCACGAATCCCGAGGTGAGCAGCCAGGACGCCGCGACGCGGTGCAGCAGCCGGGAGACGACCGGGATGAGCACGAACGCGGGCCCCTGGAGGGCGAGGAAGGGCAGGGCGACCCGGATCGGGTCCTGGTGCTGCACGGGGCCCAGCCACATGCTCGTCGCGAAGCAGGCGCCGAGGAAGGCGAGCATGCCGATGACGGCGGCGACGGCCGACACGGTGAAGGCCCGGTTGCGGAACAGCGACAGGTCCAGGATCGGGGCCTCGGCCCGCAGCTCCACCCGTACGAACACCGCGAGGAAGCACGCGCCGACGACGAAGGCGAGTACCACCGGGAGCGTGCTCCAGCCCGACTCGGGGCCCTCGACGGCGCCGTAGAGCACCAGGATCAGGCCGAGGGCGAAGGTGATCTGGCCGGGTACGTCGAACCGGCGGCCCTCGGGGGCTTTGGACTCCGCGGACAGCGCCAGCGTGAGCACGGCGCTGACCAGGGCGAGCCCGACCAGCACCCAGAACGAGCCGCGCCAGGAGCCGAGTTCGGCGAACATGCCGCCGAGCAGCGGGGACAGCGCGGCGCCCGCGGACAGGAAGCCGCTCCACACCGCGACCGCGTGCGACCGCTCCCGCGGGGTGCGGGCGACGGCGGTGATCGCGGTCAGCGAGCCGGGGAACATCGCGCCGGCGCCCAGGCCGTTCAGGGCGGCACCGACCCACAGCACCTGGACGGTCGGCGCGAGCGCGGCCACGGTGCTGCCGGCGGTGACCAGGAGCGTGCCGGCCACGACGAGCCGCCGCCGGCCGAAGAGGTCGCCGAGGACACCGAAGGTGAACTCGAAGCAGACCACGGTGACCATGAACGCGGAGGTCACCCAGGTGAGTTGGGAGCCGTGGGTATCGAGGTCGGCTTGCAGGAGCCCGTTCAGCGAGGCCGGCAGCGCGTTCGCGACCTGCGCCACGAACACCGCGCCGCAGGCGGCGGCCAGTGTTCCCGCGTAGCCCGGCATCCGGGCGGCCCCCGCGGTGGGGCCGTGGGACGTCGTCGTCCCGTCGTTGAGCGTCATGGCTGGTTCTCCCTGGTTGTTGCCGTGGAGAATGACACTCGCTTTACGTCGCGTCAATAATCTGGTCACAAATTATGGTCAGTGGATGCCATGTCGTGGAAATGATCGCCATGTCGTGCGAGCCGGGGTGCTCAGCGGTCCGGCAGGTCCCGCGCCGTGTCTCGTGCCGGGTCCCGGCCCAGGTCCCGTGCCAAGTCCCGTTCCAGCGCGCGCGCCGAGGTCTCCAGCGCCGCGACCAGGGACTGGAGGCGGCCCGTGTCGTAGCGCACGCTGGGCATCGACACCGACAGGCCGCCGAGCGCGGTGCCGTCCCGGTCGCGGACCAGCACGCCGATGGCGACCAGGCCGCGTTCCGAGCGCTCCTTGTTGACCGCGAAGCCGTTGCGGCGCAGGCGCCGCAGCTCCGCCCGCAGCCGGGCGAGGTCGGGGCGCTCGGCCGGCCGGTCGCGGTAGCGCTCGGCGGCGTACACCTCGTCCAGCTCCTCGGCGGTGAGCTCGGCGAGCAGGAGCAGTCCCGCCGTCGTGCGGTGGGCCGGGAAGACCATGCCCTCCCGGGAGCCGGCCCGCAGCGCCTGCCGGCACTCCACGCTGGCGATGAAACGCGCGGTGTCCCCGGTGCGCACGATCAGGTTCGCGGTCTCGTCCACGAGGTCGACCACCCGGTGCAGATGGGGCAGGGCCGCCGCGCGCAGCCGCGACACCAGGGACTGCGAGTGCGCGGCCAGCTCCAGCACCGGCCCGGCGCGGTAGACGCGGTCCTCGCCGTGCACGGCGAAGTCCCGGTAGACCAGCATCGCCAGCACCCGGTGCGCGGTCGACCGGGCGACTCCCAGCCGCTCGGCGATCTGCGAGACGGTCGCCCCGCCCTCCATCTGCAAGATGGCCGCCGCCCGCAGCGCGTGGTCCACGCTCGCGATCGGGTAGGGCGGCGGCGTCCTCAGCGGCTTGTCCACGGTGCGACCTCTCGGATACGAGCAGGATTCTGCTCTCCAGAATCTACATGTCCTCCCAGAAGACGCGATGCAGCCTGTCGTACGTGACGCACTCCTCCCTCGCCCCAGACCCCGCCGCGGGCTCCCCGGTCCGGCTCCAGGCCGTCGCTGCCGCCGGGCAACCCGAAGTCACCCCGGAACTCCAGGAGTTGTACCGGGGCTTCGAACGTGAACTGCTCGTACCGCTGTGGACCGAGATCGGCGACCTGATGCCGGCGCACCCGCGCTCGCGCGCCGTCCCGCACGTGTGGCGGTGGCAGACCCTGCGGGCCCTCGCCGACCGGGCCGGCCACCTCGTCCCCGTCGGGCGCGGCGGGGAGCGCCGGGCCATCGCGCTCGCCAACCCCGCACTCGGCGGACGGCCCTTCGCCGCCCCGACCCTGTGGGCGGCCATCCAGTACCTGATGCCGGGCGAGGACGCGCCCGAACACCGCCACACCCAGCACGCCTTCCGCTTCGTCGTCGAGGGCTCGGGCGTGTGGACGGTCGTCGGCGGCGACCCGGTGCCGATGAACCGCGGCGACTTCCTGCCCCAGGCGGGCTGGAACTGGCACGCCCACCACAACGCCACCTCCGCGCCCATGGCCTGGATCGACGGCCTCGACATCCCCTTCCAGTACCTCACCGAGGCGCAGTTCTTCGAGTTCGGCCGCGACGAGATCAGCGCGGAGGAACGCACCACGCCGGTCCGCTCCCGCGCCGAGCGGCTGTGGGGCCACCCGGGGCTGCGCCCGCTGTCGGCCGCCCCGGCCACGCCGGGCAGCCCGCTGCTGTCGTACAAGTGGGAGCACACCAACGCCGCCCTGGCCGACCAGCTGCTGCTGGAGCGGGAGGGCCACGGCGGCACCGTCGAACCGGGCCACGCCGCGGTGCGCTACACCAACCCGCACGACGGCTCCGACGTGCTGCCCACGCTGCGCGCCGAGTTCCACCGCGTCGTCCGGGGCGCCGAGACCGCGCCGGTGCGCGAGACCGGCTCGTCGGTCTACCAGGTCTTCGACGGCTCCGGCGTGGTGACCGTCGGCGGCACCTCCTGGACCGTCGGCCGCGGCGACCTGTTCGTCGTCCCGTCCTGGCAGCCGTTCTCCGCCCGCTCCGAAGCCGGCGCCACCGACTCCGACGAGGGCGCCCTCGACCTCTTCCGCTTCTCCGACGCGCCGGTCCTCGAGGCGCTCCGGCTCGACCGCAACCACAAGGACGCCTGACCATGAAGCTCGCCACGCTCCGCACCGCCGACGGGACCCGGGCCGTGCGCCGCGACGGGGACACCCTCGTCGACCTCGGGTACGCCGACCTCGGCGCCCTGCTCGCCGAGCCCGACTGGCGGCAGCGGGCACGGGCCGCCGCAGGCGCCGCCCACCCCGTCGCGGGCGCCGACTTCGCGCCCGTCGTGCCCCAGCCGTCCAAGGTCATCTGCGTCGGACACAACTACACCGAGCACATCAAGGAGATGGGCCGGGAACTGCCCGCCCACCCGACGCTCTTCCCGAAGTTCGCCGACACCCTCCTCGGCGCCCGCGACCCCCTCGTCAAGCCCGCCGAGACCGAGGCGCTGGACTGGGAGGTGGAGCTGGCCGTGGTGATCGGCACGGCGGTGCGCCGCGCGGACGAGCAGCAGGCCGCCGACGCCATCGCCGGCTTCACCGTCATGAACGACATCTCGGTGCGCGACTGGCAGTTCCGCACCATCGAGTGGACCCAGGGCAAGATCTGGGAGCGCTCCACCCCGCTGGGGCCCTACCTCGTCACCCCCGACGAGGTCGGCGGCGTCCGCCCCTCGCTCCGGGTGGAAACCCTCGTCGACGGGCAGCTCATGCAGCAGGACGACACCGCCACCCTGCTCTTCGACCCGGTGTTCCTGGTGCGGTACATCTCCACCGTCATCACCCTGCGCCCCGGCGACGTCATCGCCACCGGCACCCCGGCCGGCGTGGGCAACGCCCGCGACCCCCAGGTCTTCCTGCGCCCCGGCCAGACCGTCACCACCCGGATCGCGGGCCTGGGCGCGTGCAGCAACCAGGTGGTCGCGCCGTGACCGGCCCCATCGGCCCCGCCCCCACCAGCCCGCCGCGGACCGCCGCCGACGCGCGGGCGTGGGCCCGTACCGGCACCGCGCTGCTTCTCGACGCGGCCGCGGGCCTGGACGAGGATGCCTTCCGCGCCCCCAGCCTGCTGCCGGGCTGGACCCGCAAGCACCTCGCCGCCCACGTCGCCGCGAACGCCGACGCCCTGGGCAACCTCGTGCACTGGGCGGCCACCGGAGAGCGGACCTTGATGTACGCCTCCGCCGAGGAGCGCGCCGCCGGCATCGCCAAAGGCCCCGACCTGACGGCACGGCAGCTGCGCACCTGGCTGACCGGCTCCGCGCACCGCCTCGCCGACGGGCTCGACGCGCTCACCGACGAGCAGTGGCGGCGCCAGGTCGTCACCGCCCAGGGCCGCACCGTGCCCGCCACGGAACTTCCCTGGATGCGCGCCCGCGAGGTGTGCGTCCACGCGGTCGACCTCGGTACCGGCACCGGCTTCGCCGACCTGCCCGAGGGCTTCCTGACCGCCCTGGTCGAGGAGATCCGCGCCAAGCGCGGCCTGACCGCACTGCCCGGCGGCCCGCTGCCGGAAGTGGCGGCCTGGCTGGCCGGCCGCCCGCACACGCTCGCCGACGCCCCCCGGCTCGGCCCGTGGCTGTAGAGGAGCCCACGATGACCCCACCTGACGTGATCGTCGCCGGCGGCGGCCTCGGCGGCCTCGGCGCCGCCTACTCCCTGGCCCGCCAGGGCCAAAGCGTCCGCCTGCTGGAGCGCGCGCCGGCCTTCGGCGAGGTCGGCGCCGGCATCCAGCTCGCGCCCAACTGCACCCGCATCCTCGACGACTACGGGCTGCTCGACGAGGCCAAGGCCCTGGGCGTCCTCCCGGACGCCATGGTCATGCGCGACGCCGTCGACGGCACCGAGCTGACCCGGCTCGACCTGCGCGACCTCGAACGCCGCTACGGCTACCCGTACCTCGTCATCCACCGCAGCGACCTGCACGGCCTGCTGCTGCGCGCCTGCGAGCGCGCCGGCGTCGAACTGGTCACCGACGCCCAGGTGACCGGCTACCGGAACACCCCCGGCGGCGCCGCGGTGACCGTCGCCTCCGGCGCGGTCCACGAGGCCGCCGTCGTGATCGCCGCCGACGGCCTGCACTCCCTGGCCCGCAAGCTGCTCGTCGACGACGAGCCGGTCTCCTCCGCCTACGTCGCCTACCGCGGCACCGTGCCCGCCGAGCTGCCGCGGGCCCGCTCCGCCGACCTCGGCGAGGTCGTGGTCCACGTCGGCCCCGGCTGCCACTTCGTCCACTACGGCCTGCGCGGCGGCGAACTGCTCAACCAGGTCGCCGTCTTCGAGTCGCCCAAGGCACGGGCCGGCGAGCAGGACTGGGGCACCCCCGACGAACTCGACGCCGCCTTCGCCGGCACCTGCGACTTCGTCCGGGACGGCCTGCCCTTCCTGTGGCGGGACAAGTGGTGGCGGATGTTCGACCGCGACCCGGTCATGACCTGGGTCCACGGCCGGATCGCGCTGCTCGGCGACTCCGCGCACCCGCCGCTCCAGTACATCGCCCAGGGCGCAATCATGGCGATCGAGGACGGCTGGGTGCTGGGCCGGCACGCCGCCGGCCACCGCGCCGCCGACGGCACGGTCGACTGGGACGCCGCGCTGGCCGCCTACGAGGCCGTCCGCCCCGAGCACTGCCGCCGCGTGGTGACCACCTCCCGCGCCTGGGGCGAGCTGTGGCACCTCGACGGCACCGCCCGGCAGCAGCGCAACACCCTGCTGCGCGCCCGCGACACCCGCGACTACGCCTTCACCGACTGGCTCTACGGGCCGACCGCCCTCACCCCGGACCAGGAGCCGCCCATGTTCACGCCCGTCCCGCTCTCCTCCGCCCGCACCGGCCGGCCGGAGACGGCCGCGCCCCTGACCGCGGGGCGGCCCCGGTGAGCGACGCCTACCTGTACGCCGCGCTGCGCACCCCCTTCGGCAGCTTCGACGGAGCCCTGGCCGCAGAGGGGGCACGGGCGCGGGAGACGTACGGCATCACGTGCGCCGAGCTGCGCCGGCGGCTGAGCGTCGACCTGATCGGCTGAGGCTTTACGTGCCGTCAAGGAGCCGTGCGAGGTGTGCGCCGGCGAATCGGCGCGTACGGCCGCCGAGCTATGGCGCGTTAGGATCGCCGGCATGGCGAACCTTCGACAGGCGCAGAAGCAGATGACGCGCCGGCTGCTGCTGGAGTCGGGCCTCGAACTGTTCACGACGAAGGGATACGCCGCCACCACGGTCGACGACATCGCGAGCGCGGCGGGCACCACCCGGGTGACGTTCTACGCCTACTTCCCCTCCCGCAGCGAGCTGATGAAGGCGCTGATCGACGAGCGGCTCAACGAGGCGCTCCAGCGCGTCAGTTCGCCCGAACACGGCTCCACCGCCCTGGGCCTGGTCGCGACCGTGGCCGACGGCACCCCGGAGGCGGTCGCCGCCTGGCTGCGGCGCACCGCCGACAGCTGGCCGGCGATCCGGCCGATCATCCGCGCGGGCCGCGACGCCGCGGCGGTCGACCCGGAGCTGACCGACCTCGTGGAGCGGTGGCTGGAGGAGGCCATCAGCGACATCGAGGACGGACTCGCGCAGGCCGGCCGGCTGGCCCCCCACCAGCGCCGCTTCCGCGGCGCGCTGGCGATGGCGGAGCTGGACTTCGTCGCCCAGCACTGGGACGGCGCCGACTGGAAGCTCACCCGCGAGCAGATGCTCGCCGAGCTGAGCGCCAGCTGGGTGCGGCTGCTCGCCTGATCCGGGCTGTTCCGACGGACCCGACCCGACCCGACCCGCGGTTGCGGGCCGGGCCGTCGGCGTGCCCGGGCACGCCGCTCCGACGTCGCCTGACAACGTTGTCAAGCGCCCTTGTGAAACTCAATGGCCAATCTATTTTCATGACGTTCGTTTCATTGACGTTGCGTAAAGCGAACGGTTAGCGTGGCCGAAGCCACCGGGTGCACAGCCGCACCCGCACCGGACACGTGAGGCAGTCATGAGCGAGAGCAGCAAGGTCGTGCACACCGTCCTGGGCCCGGTACCGGCCGGCGAACTGGGAGTCGTCTCGGTGCACGAGGCGCTGCTGTCGGTGCTCCCCGGCGCGGAGCACGCCTTCGACATCACCTTCGACCGGTCCGCGATCTTCGAGACGCTGGCCGCGAAGCTGCGGGACTTCCGCGCGTGCGGCGGCGGCACGATCGTCGACAGCACCGGGATGTTCCACGGCCGGGACGTCCGGCTCTACGAGGCCCTGTCGCGCGCCACCGGAGTCCACCTCGTCGCCTCGACGGGCCAGGGCCCGGAGGAGCTCCTCGGCGGGTACTTCCTCACCCCGCAGACCAACCCGCCCACTCCCTGGCCGGCCGAGCGGTTCGCCGACCTGTTCACCAAGGAGATCACCGAGGGCATGGCGGTCCCGCGCGTCGAGCGCCGCGGCCCGGCCGGCCTGGTGGCCACCGCCGTGACGCGCGGCGGGATGACCGCGACGGACGAGAGCCTGCTGCGGGGCGCGGCGCGCACCGCGCTGGCCACCGGCGCCGCGCTCTCGGTCCGGTACGGCGCCGACCCCGTCGGCGAACTCGGCGTCGTCCTCGACGAGCAGCTGCCGCCCGGGCGGGTCGTGGTCGGCGGGCTGGACCGCGAGGACGCCGTCGCCGCCGGCGCCCCCGCGAAGGTCGCGGCCATGGGCGCCCACCTCGCGCTCGACCACGCCGGCACCGAGGACGCCGCGCACGTCACCGACGCCGAACGCGCCCGTTTGGTCGCCGAGTTGGTGGCGGCCGGACACGCCGACCGGATTCTGCTGTCCACCGGCGCGACCGGGGTCGCCAAGGGGCACCCCGCCACTGACACGCCGTACGGCCATGTCCTGACCGTCCTGGTGCCGCTGCTGAAGGAGCAGGGCGTCGGCGACGACGACGTGCGGCGCATCCTCGTCGCCAACCCGCGCGACCTGCTCGCCCTGCGGTGAGCGGGCCGACCCCCACCCCCGTCAAGTCCTCTTCTCAAAGGTGAGTGTTGTGTCGAGAGTGAACACCGTTCTGGGGCCGGTCGCCGCCGAGGAACTGGGTTTTGTGGCGATCCACGAGCACATCGGGTACGGCATGCCCGGCTCCGAGCTGGACACCCGGTGGTGGAAGACGCCCGAGGAGCGCTACGAGGAGACCGTGCCGAAGCTGCGCCGGTTCCACGAACTGGGCGGCGGCACCTTCGTCGACGTGACCGGCATCTGCAACGGCCGCGACATCGACGCCTACAAGTCCCTGTCGGCGAAGACCGGCGTCCACATCGTCGCCTGCACCGGCTTCGTCGGCGGCGACACCGCGCTGCCGCACTTCGCGCGGGCGGACGTCGACTACCTCACCCGGCAGTTCGTGCACGAGATCACCGTCGGCATCGGCGGCACCGGGAGCCTGGCGGGCGTCATCAAGGTCGGCGTGAGCCGCGGCGGCCGCATGACGGACCTGGACAAGCGCATCTACCGCGCCGCGGCCCGCGCGGCGCGCGCCACGGGCGTGCCGATCCTCACGCACCTGGCGATCGACGCCGAGAACGCCGTGCGGATCTTCGCCGAGGAGGGACTCCCGCTGGACCGCGTGCTGTTCGGGCACGTCGACGACGGCGTCAACGCCGACAAGACGCGCGACGTGTGGATCGCCGAGCAGGGCGGCCGCCTCGGCTTCGACACCTTCGGCTACGAGACCGAACTGCCGGACCCGCCGTTCTGGGCCCGACCGCGCAAGGAGCGGCTGGACCACTTCCTGCGGTTCATCGACGGCGGCCGGCGGCTGACCCGGGTCCTCGCCTCCGCGGACGCCAACTGCAGCCCGCTGGGCTGGCCGGGCGTCAAGGGCCACACCGTCAACTACCTCTTCGACGACCTCCTGCCGGACCTGCGGGCCGCCGGGCTGGACGAGGCCGCCCTCACCACGCTCTTCGTCGACAACCCCGCCGGCTTCCTGACCATCCAGAAGTAAGAGAGACCCAGCATGCAGTCCTCGGACCTGAAGAACCTGAAGATCGCCGTCGTCGGGGCGGGGTACGGCGGCGCCGCCGCGGCCAAGGCGCTGAGCCTGCTCGGCGCGGACGTCGGCGTCTACGAGCAGGCGACCACGATCCGGGAGGTCGGCGCGGGCATCGGCCTGCGCCCCGCGACCCTCGACCGCTTCGGCCAGTGGGGCATCTTCGACGCGATCGCGAAGGTCAGCTCGCCGAGCGACTACTTCGAGATCCTCACCGCCACCGGCGAGCCCCTCATGAAAGAGGAGTGGCCGGCGGCCGGGGAGCGCAAGCAGACCCGGCTGATCCACCGCGGCGACTTCATCGACGCCCTGCTCGGCGTCCTGCCCCAGGACATGGTGCACCTCGGCCACCGGCTGCGGACGGTCCAGGACAAGGGCGGCAGCGCCGTGCTCGCCTTCGAGAACGGCGCCACCGTGGAGGCGGACCTCGTGGTGGGCGCCGACGGCATCAAGTCGGTCGTACGGCAGCGGCTGTTCAGCGACAAGGGACCGGTGTTCTCCGGCGAGCACGCCTACCGCGCCGTGGTCCCGGTGGACGACACCCACGGGATGGTCACCGACGACAACCTGCGCATGTACATCGGCCGCGGCACCAAGGTCTACCTGCTGCCGCTGCGGCACCGCGGCCAGGTGTCGTTCGACATCACCGCCCTGTGCGCGGACAGCACCTGGAACCCCCGGGTGACCAAGGACGACCTGCTGCGGACGGTCGAGGGCTTCGACCCGCGCCTGGTGGACATCACCCGGGGCCTGGACATGAGCACCGTCAACATCCGCGCCGTCTACGACATCGACCCGGTCGACACCTGGCACTCCGACTCCGTGGTCCTGGTCGGCGACGCCGCCCACTCGATGCTGCACCACCAGGGGCAGGGCGCGAACTCCGCCATCGAGGACGCCGGAGCCCTCGCCGACGCCCTGCGCGCGGCCGACTCCCCGCGGGAGGCGCTCGCCCACTACCAGGCCGCCCGCAAGCCGGTGACCGACACGCTCCAGGCCGTCTCGCGCCAGGGCTGGACCGAGGACGCGATCGACGACGTCTTCCCCGGCCAGCGGCCCGCCGGCCAGCAGCCTGCCGGTCAGGCCCCGGAGACGTCCGCCAGCGGAACAGCCGGCACGTCCGCGGCCGCCGCGGCGGGGGAGTGACGGCCGTGCCCCTGCACCCGGAGATCGCCGCCTTCCTCGCCGACCTGCCCGCCCCGCCCGCCGGGCCGATCGATCCGGCCGCGCTGCGCGCCGCCGAGGAGGCGCACCTCGCGCCCGCCGGGGAGCGCCTGCCGCTGCACTCGGTGCGGGACCTGAGAGCGCCGACCGCGGCCGGCGAGGTCCCGGTACGGATCTACACCGCGACGCAGGCGGCCGCACACGGCCTGCTCGTCTACTTCCACGGCGGGGCCTTCTTCCTCGGCAGCCTGGAGACCCACGACCACGTGGCGCGCGCGCTGGCCGCCGCGACCGGGCTGAAGGTGGTGTCCGTCGGATACCGCCTGGCGCCCGAGGCCGCCTTCCCCGCCGGGCTCGACGACTGCCACGCCGTGGTGCGGTGGCTCGCCGAGGAAGGGACGGGCCTGGGCTGGGACGGCACGACCCTGGCGGTGGCCGGCGACAGCTCCGGCGGCAACCTCGCCGCCGCCCTCGTCGCCAGGGCGCACGACGAGGGCTTCGACCGGATCACCCACCAGGTCCTCTACTACCCGTCGCTGGACCTGGACTTCGACGCCGACCGCTATCCGTCGCTGCGGGAGAACGCCACCGGCTACGGCCTGGAGACGGCGGGCCTGAAGCCGTTCAACGCCTTCTACGTCGGCAGCGGCGCGGACCCGGCGGACCCGCTCGTCTCACCGGCCAAGCGGGCCGATCTGCGCGGGCTGCCGCCCGCACTCGTCGTCACCGCGGAGCTGGACCCGCTGCGCGACGAGGGCGAAGCGTACGCCCGGCGGCTGCGGGAGGCCGGGGTCGAGGTGGAGCTGCGGCGCTACGCGGGCGCGAACCACGGGTTCGTCCAGCACTTCTCCTTTGTTCCCGAGTTCCACGAGGTCTTCGCGCTGACCCGCGACTTCCTTCGCACGCGGTGACCGCGGGACCGGGTACGCACGTCAGGAAAGAGGGATCATGACGCAGGACGTCGCCGTCCACCCCCTGGTCTCGCCGTGGGGCCGGTTCGGGCTGTACAGCTTCTTCGTCGACGCGCCCGAGCCGGCGATCGTCGACACCGGCATCGCGTCCTCGCCCGCCGAGGCCATGGCACCGGCCCTCCAGGCGCTCGGGCGCCGGATCGAGGACGTGCGCTGGATTCTGCTGACGCACGGCCACATCGACCACGTCGGCGGGGCGTTCGCCCTGTGGAACCTCACCGGGCGGCGCGCCCGGGTGGTCATCCACGAGGCCGACGCGCCGATGCTCCGCTCCCGCGCGGCCCATGTGGCGGAGTACCGCGCGGGCCGCGGCCGGTATCTGCGCGACCCGCAGGGCGCGGCACGGGTGGCGGCCGCCGCGGACGCCGTCATCTCCGGCGAGATGGAGCCCACCGTGCTGGTCCGCGGCGGCGAGATACTGCCGCTCGGCGGCGGCGTCACCGTCTCGGTGCACGCCGTCCCGGGCCACACGCCCGGGTCCGTGGCCTACGCCGTCGACGGGCAGCGGTCGGTCTTCACCGGTGACGCCGTACAGGTCCACGGTGCCGCGAACGGCTTCCCCGGCTACACCGACCCGGCCGCCTACCGTGCGGGCCTGACCCGCCTGCGGGACGAGGTGCGGCCGCGGACGCTGTACCTCGGGCACCCCTACCGCCGCGCCGACGGCAGGCCGTACGGCGTCGCACTCGACGAGGCGCAGACCCGGGAGGCGCTGACCCAGAGCCTCGACGCCGAGCGCCGGGTCGCCGCGGCCGCCTGCGCCTGCCTGGCGGCCGGGCCGGCGGAGAGCGACTCGCCGTACTCGCCCTTCGCACCCGTCGCCGACGCCCTCGGCTACACCGGCGACCCGGCGCTCGAGCCGTCGCCGTTCTTCACCACGCTGCACGGCTACCGCGCGCAGCACCACCGGACCGTGTAGGACAGGAGCCCCACCATGACCGACTTCCGTACGCTGCGGGCCGGCGAGGAGACCATCGCCGTCGGCAAGGACCTGCGGGTGCCGATGCGGGACGGCGTCGAACTCGCGGTGGACGCCTACCGCGGCACCGACGACACACCGCGGCCGGCGCTGATCGCGATGAGCGCCTACGGCAAGGAACTCCAGGCGCTGGCCCTCACCACGCCGCCGCAGCGCCGCCCCAGCCCGATGTGGGACGGCTGCATCGAGGCCGGCGACATCGCCCGCGTCGTCCGCGAGGGCTACGTCCACGTCATCGGCGACATGCGCGGCACCGGCGACTCCGGCGGCACCATGGTCGGCAACTACAACTTCGGCGGGGTCTCCCAGGGGCAGGACCTGTACGACCTGGTGGAGTGGGTCGCCGCGCAGCCGTGGTGCGACGGCAACGTGGGCATGATCGGCATCTCGTACTTCGGCTCGATGCAGGTGCTCGCCGCCGCCGAGCGCCCGCCGCACCTGAAGGCGATCTTCGTCAGCGGCGGCCACTACGACTTCTACGAGACGACGTACCACGGCGGGATCATGTGGTTCATGCCCCGCGCCGCCCGCGAGGGCCGCGGCGGCGACTCCGGCATCGCGCACACGGACGTCAGGTCCCGCATGCAGGACGTGTACGGCCCCGAGGAGCTGAACACGCTCGTCGACGCGCGGCTGGCCGACCCGGACGTGGCGGCCTGGCCGAACCTGGTCCACGTGCTGAAGTACCCCAAGAACCGCGAGTTCTGGTTCGACATCGTGATGAACCCGCTCGACGGCGACTGGTACGAGGAGCGCAACCCGATCACCCTGGCCCGGAACATCGACATCCCGGTCTACCTCCAGATCGACCAGGGCCGGGGCTGGACCGTCGACGGCCACATCGAGCTGTTCGACGTGCTGAAGGGCCCCAAGAAGCTCGACATCGGCTCCTACCCGCCGATGCAGTCGCGCCCCTGGATCGAGGAGCACGACACGATGTTCCGCTGGTACGCGTACTGGCTCAAGGGCATCGACAACGGGATCATGGACGAGCCGGCCGTGCGCGTGTTCGTGGAGGGCTCCCGCGAGACGGTCACCGCCGCGCAGTGGCCGCCCAAAAAGATCGCCTACCGGCCGCTGTACCTGCGCCCGCGCCACAAGCTGTCGGGCGAACCGGAGTTCATGGGCGCCGAGCACGCCGCCCCCGACGGCTTCTACCAGGCGCCGCTCACCGTCACCGACACGGTGCAGGTGCTGACCTGGCGCACCGAGCCGTTCGCGGAGCCCACCGAGATGATCGGCGCCGGCGCGGCACACCTGTTCGCCGAGATCGACCAGGACGACACGAACTTCATCCTGCGGCTGTGGGACGAGGCGCCCGGCGGCGCCCGCCAGCTGATCACCACCGGCTACCTCAAGGCGTCCCACCGCGAACTGGACGAGGACCGCACCACCGAGGGCAACCCCTACCACCCGCACACCCGGGCGGTGCCGGTGGAGCCGGGGCGGATCGAGGAGTACGTACTGCGGCTCTACCCCTTCGCCGCCACCTTCCGGCCCGGCCACCGCCTGGTGGCCGAACTGTCGAACGACGAGCCGCTGGCCGACGCCCACAACGCGCTCCTGCCGCCGGACGCCTTCCACCTCCCGGTGGGCCGCCCGGTCACCCACAAGATCTACCGGGACGCCGCCCACCCCTCCCGGCTCCTGCTCCCCTTCACCACCCCCGAGCCCCCGGCCACGGCATGACCCCGCCGGCCGGCCCGCGGGAGAGCCCGTGGGCCGGCCCGCGCAGATCCGCACGGCGGCCCCCGGACCGGCTGGATCAGTCCTGGATCAGTCCTAGATCAGCCCAAGGTCGCGGGCCCGCATGCCGGCCTGGAAACGGGACTCCGCGCCCAGCGCGGACATCAGCTCCGCCACCCGGCGCCGGTAGGTGCGCACCCCGAGGCCCAGCACCCGGGCCGCCGTCTCGTCCTTGCACCCCGACGCCAGCAGCTCCAGCACCCGCGGCGCCATCTCGCGCAGCTCCGCGTACTGCGCGTCGTACACCGCCAGGTCGGTCGCCGACCGCCAGGCCGCCTCGAACAGCGAGGTGACGTTCTGGACCAGCGCCGGTTCAAAGACCACGCTGTAGCTGCGCCGGCCCGCGCTCAGGTCGCCGGCGAGGATCGCGAACCGGCGGTCGATGATGATCGTCTCGTTGACGCTGTCGGCGGTGATCCGGACCTGCGCGTCGGGGCCGGCCGCCACGGCCCGCAGATGCCCGGCCGTCCGCGGGCTCATCAGCGCGCTCGGCTGGTACAGCTTGCGCAGCCGGGGCCGCGCCCCGGACAGCCGGTCCGCGACGTCCTGCCCGAGGACCCAGGTGTTCAGGTCCCGCGCCGCACACCACAGCTCGCCGGCCGTGGCGAACAGGTGCCCGGTCCGGGCGAACACCTCCGCCTCGCCGTGCAGCACGCGTACCCCGCTCTCCACCGTCATGGCCCCAGTCTTCCCCGGCGCCCCCCGTGCCGCCAAGCGCGGCAGGAAGTTGCCATCTGCGGCCGCCGGCCGCCCCGCGGGGGAAGACTTCCTCCCATGACTACGAACAACGCCGGCGCGGCCGGCACCTGGACGCTCGGCGACCGCACCGTCAACCGCCTCGGCCTGGGCGCCATGCGCCTGATGAGCAAGGCCGACGGCAGCCCGAGCGACCGCGCGCAGGCCGTCGAGGTGCTCCAGCAGGCGGTCGAGCTGGGTGTCAACCACATCGACACCGCCTCCTTCTACTTCTCCGCCCTGCGCTCCGCGAACGAGCTGATCAACACCGCGCTCGCCCCCTACCCGGACGACCTGGTCATCACCACCAAGGTCGGGCCGGGGCGCGAGCCGTCCGGTGCCTTCGTCAGGGCCCACACCAAGGACGAGCTGCGCGGCCAGGTCGAGGAGAACATCCGCCAGCTCGGCCTGGACCGCCTCGAGGTGGTCAACCTCCGGATCGGCACCGGCCTCGAACGCGGCGAGGGCTCCCTCAAGGAGCAGTTCGCGGCGCTCGCCGAACTGCGGGAGGAGGGCCTCATCCGGCACCTGGGCGTCTCCAACATCGGCCCCGAGCACCTGGAGGAGGCGCTGGACATCGCGCCCGTGGTGTGTGTGCAGAACCAGTACGGGCTGACCACCCGCCGGGAGGACGACGCGATCCAGCAGGCCTGCGCCGAGCGCGGCATCGCCTTCGTCCCCTTCTTCGCGGTGGGCGGCGGCCCCGCCGGTGTCACGGCCGCCGCCGACGCCCCCCAGGCCGCGGCGGACCGGGCCGTCGCCGAGGTGGCCGCCCGCCATGGCGCCTCGCCCTCCCAGATCCGCCTGGCCTGGACCCTCCACCAGGGCCCCAACGTGCTGGCCATCCCCGGCACCGGCAACCCCGCGCACCTGCGGGAGAACGTGGCGGCCGCCGCCCTGCGCCTGACCGAGGAGGACTTGGCCCTGCTCGGCTAGGACGGCCACAATGGGGCGCCATGAGTGAGAACGGGCGCGCGGCGAGCCGGACGGCGGTACTGGTCTGCCAGGGGCGGGCGGCCGCGGACGGCAGGACGGACACCGACCGGTTCGCCGACCCGGTGGCGGCGCGGCTGCTGCGCGGCGCGGAGCGCACGCCCGTGGAGCAGGTCCGCGCGTCCGCGCAGCCCGCCGGGTGGGGTGAGCGCATGGCGTACGAGAAGGTGCGGGCGTGCGCGGAGCTGATGGTGCCGCGGACCGTCGCGATCGACGAGGCGCTGGGCGCGCGGGGGGCCGGCCAGTTGGTGGTCCTCGGCGCCGGGCTGGACACGCGCGCGTGGCGGCTGGCCGGCCTGGCGCGGACCGACGTGTGGGAGATCGACCACCCGGCCTCCCAGCAGGACAAGCGCGCCCGCCTCGCCGAAGCGGAGCCCGCCCTCGCCGCCCGCTCCGTCCGCTTCGTGCCGGTCGACTTCGCCGTCGACGACCTCGGTGCGGCGCTGGACGCCGCCGGGCACGACCCGGCCGCGCCGACCACCTGGCTGTGGGAGGGCGTCGTGCCCTACCTCACGCGCGACCAGGTGCACGCCACGGTCGCGGCCCTGGCCGCCCGTACGGCCCCGGGCAGCGCACTCGTCGTCAACTACCAGGCGCCCTCGACCCGGGCGGCGCTGGGGCGGCTGCTGGCCCGCGTGCTCCGCGGCTCCGCCACCTCCGGCGAGCCCTGGCGGTCGCTGTGGCGGCCGGAGCGCATGGCGGCGCTGCTCGCGGAACACGGCCTGGCCGTGGCCTCGGACCGCAGCCTCCTCGACCTCGCCCACGACATCGGCAGCCCGACCCGCGGCGGCACGTCCCTGGCGTCCGGCCGGGTGGCCGTCGCCACGGCCTGACCGGAGCGGCGGGCCGGGCCCCGCGGCCGCCCTGCGGGGACGGCGGCTATCCCTGCGCCCGGAACGCGTCGGCGTGGTCGGTGACGAAGGCGCGCAGGGTGCGGGGCGCGCTTCCGGTGAGCGCGGCGACGTCCTCGGACCGCCAGGCCGCGTCACCCTCGGCGATCAGGGCGAAGACCTGGGCGTTGGAGGCGGCGACCGCCTCGGGCAGCCCGGCCCGCACCATCAGCTCCCGGTGCCGGTCGGGCGTGAGCCGGCGGTAGGCGATCGCGCGGCCCAGCGCGCGGGTCAGCTCGGCGGCCACGTCGGCGTAGCCGACGAGTTCCGGGCCGGTCAGCAGGTAGGTCCGCCCGGCGTGGCCGGCGGGCGCGGCCGCCACCGCGGCGGCGGCCGCGGACACGTCCCGCGCGTCGACCATGCCGAAGAAGCCCTCGCCGGTCGACATCGCGAACTCGCCGGTCTGCCGGATCGCCGGGGCCACGAGGAACAGGTTCTGCATGAGCAGGTTCGGCGCGAGCAGCGTGAAGGGCAGCCCGCTCGCCCGCAGGTGGGCCTCGATGCGCGCGTGGTCGCGCCGGCGGTCGACGGGGGAGTCCGCGGTGGCCCGGTGGTTGGTGATCTTCACCAGGTGCCGCACGCCCTGCCGGACGGCGCTGTCGATGACCGCGATCTCCTGGGCCGGCACCGACGGGCTGATGAGCAGCAGCGTGTCGGCGCCGCGCGCGGCCGCGTCGAGGGTGTCCGTCCGGTCGAAGTCGCCCACGGCGAGCTCGGCGCCGCGCCAACTGCCGTCCTGCGGGGCGCGGGAGATGTCGCGTACCAGAGCCCGCACGGGAAGGCCCCGCGCGGCCAGCAGCCGTACCGCCTCGGTGCCGATCGTGCCCGTCGCCCCGGTGACCAGGATCATGGTGCCTCCGCTGTCGGCGCCGGGACGGTCGGTCCGCTGCCCGGCGTGATGAGTGATCACCTCCAGCCTGCACAGCGACGGTTTCGTTTGTGAAGTAGGCACCGGTTGGATATACAGATACCCGATGGATACCGACTCGACGACCGTCTACGCGAAGGACTGCCCGTCACGCACCGTCCTGGGCGTGCTGGCGAACAAGTGGTCGCTCTACGTCCTGGGCGTCCTCGGCCGGTACGACCGGCCGCTCCGCTTCACTGAGGTGCGCCGCCGGGTCGAGGGCGTCACCCAGAAGTCCCTCACCCATGCGCTGCGCAACCTCGAACGCGACGGCCTGGTCCGCCGGACCGTCTACCCGACGGTGCCACCCCGGGTCGAGTACGCCCTCACCGCACTGGGGCGCGAGGCGGAGACGCTCACCACGGCCGTCGCCGACTGGTCCCGGACCCGTGCCGACCGCGTCCACCAGGCCCGTGCGGCCTACGACTCCCGCCCCGCCGACGGGAGTTGACGCACCCGAAACCCGGACCCGCACCCCGCACCCGAACCCCGGGCCCGCACCCGCCCGCGCTCAGCCGGCGTCGCGTTCCGGCGCGGTCAGCGCGGCCAGGTCGCGGCGGTTGGCGCCGCCGGTCTTGGCCAGGAGGTTGGCGACATGGCGCTCGACCGTGCGCGGGGAGATGTGCAGGGCGGCGGCGATCTCGCGGTTGGTGCGGTGCCGGGCGAGCTGCACCAGCACCTCGTGCTCGCGGACGGTGACGCCCATGAGCCACAGCCGGCGGGGGACGCCGGCGCTGCCGTGGCGGCGCTGGCGGACGGGTTCGCCCAGGCCGCGCAGGAGATCGCGGCAGTGCCGGGCGGCGGAGTGGATGCCGTGCGCGGTGAAGAAGGACTCGCCCTCCTGGAGGGAGCGGGCCGGGTCGCCCCAGCGGTCGCGGGCGGCGGCCGGGGCGACCAGGAGCAGGCCGAGGTGGCGGGCGAGCGGGAAGGGCGCGGAAGCGGCGAGCGCCTGGGCGAGGGCCTGTTCGGCGCCCGCGGTATCGCCCGCGCGCCCGGCCAGCACCGCCCGGCTGAGGTGCACGAACTGGCTGTTCCAGGGCAGCCGGCCGGCCGCATGCCGCGCGACCGCGTCGTGGTCGGCCCGGGTCGCGGCGCCGTGCACCGTCTCCACCAGCAGCCCGAGGCCGTACTGCCCGCACAGGTAGGACGGCGTGGCGGCGCCGGTGCCGTCCAGGCCCTTCAGGTGGGTGCGGGCGGCGGCGGTGGCGCCGTGCAGCAGCGCGCAGACGGCGAGGCCCAGCCCGGTGACGAGCGGGACCTCGTCCTTCCGGGCGCCCCGCCACCGGTCGAAGTCGGCCAGCGCGGAGCGCAGTTCGGCCTGCCGGCCGCGGTGGGCGGGTACCAGCGCCCGGACCGCGAGGGCGTAGCTGCCCAGCGCGGGCAGGCGCAGCCGGGCGATGTCGCGCCAGGCGGCGGCGAGCAGTTCCTCGGCGTCGGCGAAGCGGGCGCGCAGCAGTGCGTCGACGGCCAGCGCGAGGCGCAGGTGGCAGTCCTCCACGACGGCGCCACCGGCCTCGAACCGGCCGCGGGCGCCGGTGAGCAGCAGCGCCTCGGGCGCGGGCACATGGGCGCCGCCGGTGAGCAGCTCGGGGCGCGCGCCGGGTGCCGCGGCCGGGCCACGAGGGGCGGCCACGGCCACGTGTGCGGCCACGTCCGGTGCCGCCGTGGCCCGTTCGCCGCGCTGGCGGGCGGCGGGCCCGTACGGTCCCGGCCGGCGCGGGCGGGGGGTGAGCGGGGTGACTGTCGCGGACCGGGCGGGCGCCCGCACCGGTGCCGGGCCGCCACCTGGTGCGACGCAGGCCCGGTCCTCGCCCTCGCGCGGCGCGTGGAGCGGCCGCCACGGGGCGGGCACCAACCCGCCGGGCGCCGCCCCGGCGAGCACCGGACCGCGCAGCAGCTCGGTGACGGCCAGCGGGTTGCCGCCGCTCTGTCGGAACACCGTGTCGCACAGGCCCGCGGGCACCGGCCTGCCCTGCGCCCCCAGGAGCGCGGCCACCAACTCCGCCGTGGCCGACCGGTCCAGGCGCGCCAGGGGCAGCAGCGCGGCCGGGTCGCGCCGCCGGGCGTAGTGCGCGAGGTCCGCCGCCGGGCCGGGTACGTCGCGCAGGGTGCCGATGACCGCGACCGCCTGGCCGGCGAGGTTGTCCACGAGGTACTCCAGGGCCGCCAGCGTGTGCGGGTCGGCGTCGTGGAGGTCCTCCAGGACCAGGACGTACGCGTCCGCGGGCGCCGCCGCCAGGACCCGCAGCACCGCCTCGCCGTGCAGGTACGGTTCCGCGGGGGCCGCCGCCGGCAGCAGCGCGCCGCGCCGCCAGTCCGGGACGAGCCGGCCGAGCATTCCCGCGTACGGTTCCAGCCGGGGCGGCGGCGACCAGCCGGTACGGGCCAGCCCGAGCAGCGCCTCGGCGAACGGCCGCAGGGCGGGGCAGCCGGCCGGCCCGGACCGGACCGCGCGGCCGCGCAGCACACCGACGCCCGCGGCCTGCGCGGCGGCGGCCGCCCGGTCGGCCAGCCGCGACTTGCCGACGCCGCCTTCACCCGTCACGAACACCGCGCCGCCGTCCCCGGCCGAGGCGGCCGCGACCAGGTCGCACAGCGCGCCCGCCTCGGCCTCCCGGCCCACCAGACGCGCCGGACGCCTGCTCCCGAAGCGGGGCTCACCCATGCCCGGCACCGGCTGTGCCCTTTGCCCCGGCCGAGGGCCGCACGGGCCGACCCGGGCCTGCCCCGCGGGTCCTGACGCGGCGCCAGGAGCCGCGTGCGCTGCATGGTGGAACGGTCCCCACAAGCCTGCTCCGGTCATCAGCAGTCGTTAAGAACGATCACCGGGATAATAGCTGAGATGAATGGCGCGGTCGTGGGGCGGCGCGGGCGGTCACAGGCGCGGGCGGTCACAGGCGTGGGCCGCACCCCCCTGAGGTGCGGCCCACGCGAGCGGCGCTGATCAGTTGATGGAGCAGTCCGAACACAGCGTCGTGTCGCAGCAGCTGAACGACCACTGCCAGCTTCCGCCGACGACCGAGCCGCCCTGCGCGACGTCGGCGATGTCGATCGAGCTGACCGGGCTGAAGCCGGTCGTCGTCCCGGCCGGGGCGTATTCCTTCCAGGAGCGCACGACGGCGTTGTCCATGTCCATGAGTCGACCTCTCTCTTCGGTGGTGCCGGATGGGGAACCGCAACATCGCCGGGAATCCCCGGCGCATGCGCGCTTGGTCGACCCGCGGGCCCGGGCGCCTGCGCGGGCCCGCGGATCTCAGACCGGGGGAGGGGGTGCCAGCAGCAGGACCGGAGCCACCCGTCCGGGAGCGGCGATCCGGAGCAGCCCGTGGCCGATCCCGGCCAGCCCGGTCATGAGCCCGGGCGTCGCGATCCCGCCCGGTGTCCCGCAGACCGGCCCGTCCCGCTCGATCCGCCGTACGACGGCCGCCGCGTCCCGCGACCACGCGCCGTCCGCGGCCATGCCGTCCGATGCGGCGGCGGCGAGCAGTTCGAGGTTGCCCAGGGCGCCGTGGCACAGGCTGTCGTTGCGGTGCCGCCCGAAGCGGGCGGTGCTGTCCAGCGCCCGCCGCAGGTCCGCGCGGCTGTCCGCCAGGGCGTCCGCCGCGCCGGTCCCCGCACACCTGCGCAGCACCGAGGCCCTGGCCAGACCGACCCCGGGCGCGCCGTGGCACCAGGAGTGCTGGCCGCCCGGCTCCGCCCTGCGGTGGTCCGGCCAGTTGTCCAAGGCGGCGTCGTACGCGCCGTGTTCGTAGCCGAACGCACGCAGGCCCGTGGTGCGGGCGGCCTCGTCGCCGGTGCGCGCGGCGTACGACAGCAGGGCCCAGCCGGCGCCCGCGGCGCCGTGGGAGAAGCCGAGCAGCGGGCGCGGCGCCGTACCCGGCCAGCCGGCACCGGCGCCGGCCGGCACCGCGCCCGCGACGAGCGCCTCGGCGCAGCGCTCCGCCAGCCGGCGCGCCGCGGCCCCGTGCCCGGCACCGCCGGACAGGGCCTCGGCGACCGCGAGACAGCCCGCGGTGCCGCTGATCACGTCGTGGGCGACGCCACCCGACACGCGCTCCCGGGCATGGTCCAGCAGGGGTGCGACCAGGGCCCCGGCGGAGGTGTCGCCGAGCAGCGCGGAACAGCAGGCCAGCGCGTACGCCACCCCGCTCATACCGGTGAACGCCCCCACGGCCGCCTCGGCTTCGTGCGGGCCGCCGCCGTCGAGCACCTCCCGCGCGTACCCGGTGACCGGGTCCAGGGCCCGCCGGGCCAGGTCGGCGTGGGCCGGCTCGCCGGTGACGCCGGCGAGTTGCGCCAGGAACAGGGCGATGCCCGCGTACCCGTTGTACAGGTCTACGCCCAGCGGCCGTACGGACCAGCGCGACTCCTGCCACAGGTCGAGCCCGAGCCAGCCGAGCCGCCCTGCCGCGCCGGGCGCTCCGGGACCGGCGAACGCCGACGCCTCGAGGCGGTCCGCGACGGCGCGCGCGGCCTTAAGCGCCCGCGCGGCCAACTCCGCGGGCACGGCGCCGGGTTCGGGCCCGGCGCCGTCAGGCGCGGGGGCGCTGTCGGCCGGGCGCGGCGCGGCGCCGTCGGTCCGGGTGGCCAGGTGCGCCGCGACGATCCACCCCTGGTCGGCGAGGTCGCGCTCGCCCATCCCGGCCAGGGTGCGCCCGACCCGCTCCGCGCCGGACTCCGGCAGCAGGCCCGCGATGACCGTGCCGCTCGCCGCGCGCACGTCGCGGGAGCCGGCGCGGGCGGTGAACAGCGGGACGTCGCCCGCCCACAGGTCGGCCACCTCGTGCCGGACCAGCCGGGCCCGGGCCGGGTCGGCGGCGGCCCTGGCCCACAGCACGCCGAACACCTGGTCCCGGTCGAGCGCGTCGCGCAGCGCGTCCGGGTGCGTGGTCTCGGCGAGCAGAGTGGCGTACTCGTGGGTGGGCCGCGGGATGATGCGCGCGGGGTCGTCCGTGAAGCGGGCCAACACGCCGTCCGCCGCGAGGAGTTCGGTGCGTGCGGCGGCGAGCGCCTGGTACCCCTCGCGGTAGCCGGCCAGCAGCGGGGCCGCGTAGCGCACGGCGTCCAGGTCGGTGCCGTCCAGCCGGGGCCGGTTGCGGACCTCGCCGAGCACGGGCCGCACCCGCTCCACGCGCATCGTGTCGGTGCCCGCCCCGGCGAAGTCCGCGACCCGGTACGGCAGCGCCGCGTCCTGGTCGCCGCCCATGCCGCCCGCGTCGAACGCCTGCCCGTCGGCGCCGATGACGACGGACGGCAGCAGGCCGACCCGGCCCACCGACTCGCGGTAGGCCGTCACCGCCGGGTCGCCGTCCAGCGTCGGGCTGCCGTAGGTGCGGGGGAGGTCGGCGCAGAACAGCGACTCGAGGTCGATCGGGACCGGCTGGTCGCCGACCGCGATGAGGTTCTCGAAGTGGAAGTCGACGCCGCCCAGGGTGTGCAGCAGCGCGAGCAGCACGCCCTGGCGGTGGAAGTACCGGGTCGCGGCGGCGGCGTCCGCGCACGGCGCCGGGTGGACGAACCCGACCCAGCCGTGGCCGCCGCGGTCGAGGACGGGGAGCGTCATCAGCCGGGACCGCGCCGGCAGCCGCCCGTTGTACCACTCGACGGCGTCGTTGAAGTGCCGGTGCATGCGCGGCGGCCGGGGCTTGTAGACCGCGCGGGCGCCGGAGGCGAAGGCGGCGACGCCCACCGAGCGGCCGCCGTCGTGCGGGTCGCCCTTGGCCGGCTCGAACGAGGCGAGGGCGCCGGGGTCGGCGCCGCCGAACAGCCGGCGCACCAGCTCCGGCCGGTCGTCGGCGAGCCGCCGCAGGAACTCGGCGTGCACCGCGGCCACTTGGGCGGCGGTGTCGACCAGCAGCCGGGCCAGTACGGCGTACTCGTCGAGGAGTTCGGCCAGCGGCTCCGGGCGGCGGAAGTGCCGGACGAACGAGCCGAAGCGCGCCTCGGGGGTCTCGCCCTCCAACCGGCCGGTGACGCGCAGGACGTTCAGTTCGAGGACGAGCACCCGGGCGGACAGGCGGACCAGGCGCCGGGCGGCGTCGGCGCGGACGGCCTCCCTGACCACGGCGCGGTCCGCGGCGGCAAACGGCCCGGCGGGCCCGGCGCCATCGGCCGCAGCGTCGAAGCGGCGCAGGGCCTCGCGGACGAACGGCGCGACGACGCGGGCGAAGCCGCGCTGCCATCCGCCGGGCCCGTCCCCGTCGAGCGTGTCGGGGTCGTCGGGGGCGTCGTGCGCAGCCGAGGCCGCCACCCGTTCGACGTCCAGCGCCCACGCGGGCTTGGCCGCGCCGCACCGGCGGGCGAGGCGCTCGGGCGGTTCGGCGAGCAGCGCCCGCAAGGCGCGCGGGGTGCCGCCGTACTCGGCCGTCTGGCGCTCCAGCGCGTCTGCGGCCAGCTCGCGGAAGGCGTCGCGCCAGCGCCGGAAGCGGATGTCGGCCACGGCCGCCCGGTCGGCGTCCTCGGGGTCCTCGGCGTCCTCGGCGTCCTCGGGGTGCGAAGCGTCGCCGGTGCCGCCGGCGTCCTCGGTGTCCGGCCACCCGGCGGCGGCGCGCTCGTCCAGGCGGAGCGCGCGCACCCACCAGGCCCCGGTCAGCGCCGACCTGCCGCGCCGCTCCCACGGCATGGCGAGCGGGCGGTCGGCGGTCGGCCCGGTTGTCGGCACCATGCTGGCCTTCCTCGTCCTCGGTCCGGTTTCCCGGCCACGAGTCGACCGCGAGCCGCGGCCGCGCCGCATGCGCGCCCACCACCCACATTCATCCCGCGCGCACGGCCGGCAGGTCCCCGCCCGGCGCGGAAACATGGGTGCGCACCACCCACCCCGCCCCGCCTGGTCGCGGGTTCAAACGGTGCCCGCGTCCGCGAACTGGTCGGCGACGGTGCGCGGTTCGCGGCCCAGCAACGTGCCGAGCAGCGGATCGACCGCCGCGAAGCGGCCTTCCCGGGCCGCCTGGAAGGTGGTGAGCGTCATCCGGGCCATCGCCTCCGGGGTGCCGGCGGCGGTCCGGGCCGCGATCCACGCCTCGTCGTCGGTGGTGACACGTGTGACCGTACGGCCACTGGCCTTCGACGCGAGGGCGGCGACGTCGTCGAACGTGAGGGCCTGACGCGCCGTCAGGGTGGCCGGGCCGTCGACGGTCCGGTCGCCGGCGAGGAGGGCCGCGGCCGCCTCGGCGGCATCGGCCCGGTCGGTCCAGGACACGGGCCCGTCCGCCGGGGCCGTGATGGTGCCGGTCCGCTGCCACGGGCCGAGCAGCCAGGCCAGGCTGTGGGCGTAGAAGCCGTTGCGCAGCGCGGTCCAGGCGACACCCGAGGCCGCCAGGAGCCGTTCGGTGGCGGCGTGGTCGCGGGCCGGGGGGAAGGGGCTGTCGGCGCCGGCGCCCTGGTGGCTGGTGTAGAGGATGCGCCGGGCGCCGGCCGCGACAGCGGCCTCGATCCCGGCGCGGTGCAGTGCGACGGCGTCGGCGTGCGGGTCGTTGGAGGAGACGAGCAGGACCTGCTCGGCCCCCTCGAAGGAGTGGCGCAGCGCGGCCGGGTCCTCGTAGGAGCCCTGGCGCACGCGCACGCCCCGGTCGGCGAAGTGCCGGGCCCGCTCGACGTCGCGCACGCTGACGCCGATCCGCTCGGCGGGTACGCGCGTGAGGAGGTGCTCGACGGTGGCGCCGTTGAGGGCGCCGGTCGCGCCGGTGACGACAATCATGGGTTTCCCTTTCGTTTCCGCGGCGCGCCGGGCGCCCGGCCGGTGTCAGCTCGCGCGCAGCAGCGGCAGGAGGATGTCGTCGACGAGGTGCGCGACGAACGCTTCGTCGCAGGGCGCGCCCGCGACCACGACGCGGTGGACGATCACCGCCGGCGCGACCTCGGCGAAGAGCTCCGCGGCCCGGGGGGACAGCCGCTCGCCGTGGCGGGCCGCCCTGCGCAGCGGCTCGCCGGTCATGGCGGCCTCGTCCCGGCGCCGGATGCGCCGCATCTCCTCCGCGAGCCGGGGATCGCCGCGCATTCCGGCGAACAGCGCTCCCAGCAGGCCGATCTCCTGCTCGGCGATCTGCCGGCCCAGCCAGCCGACGAGCGCGAGCAGATCGCCGCGGAGGTCTCCCGCGGCGGGCTCGGGCGGCACGGCCGGCGAGCGGTACTCGACCGCGGCCGCGACCAGCGCGGCCTTGTCCCGGTGGCGGCGGTAGATCGTCGTCTTCGCCGCCCCGGAACGGCTCGCGACCGCCTCCATGGACAACTGCTCGTAGCCCACCTCGGTCAGCAGCGCCAAGGTCGCCTCGTAGATGGCCACGTTCCGGCTGCTGTCGCGCGGCCGTCCCGTCGCGCCCGCCCGGCCCGGACCGCCCGCTGCCTCCGCCACACCCGCTCCCTACTTTCGCTACGCTACCGTTGCGTATCGAAAGTACCCCGCCGCCGCCTCCCACGGCAACCCGTCCGCGCCCCGCCCGCCCCCTGGCCGGAGTTGCAGGGCTGCCTGGCGCTGCTCAGCATGGTGAGGAGTGGACCGCCGCCCGCCCCGCCGTCCGACGGCCCGTCCGGCACCCGCCGAGCGAAGGACCACCGACATGGCCACCAGGAACCCCCGCCGAGCCGTACCGCCGTGGCCCCGGCTGCGGGTCGCGGAGTGGGAGGACACGCGCGAGACGCTGCACATGTGGGTCCAGATCGTGGGCAAGGTCCGGCTGGCTCATGCGCCCCTGCTCAACCACTGGTGGCAGGTGACGCTCTACGTCAGCCCGCGCGGGCTGACCACCTCCGCGGTGCCCTGCGCCGGCGAGTTCTTCGACATCGAGTTCGACTTCGTGGACCACGTGCTGCGCCTGCGCAGCAGCGACGGCGGCCTGCGCACCGTCCCCCTGGAGTCGATGCCGGTCGCGGAGTTCGCCGCGCGCGTCAGCCGGGCGCTGGAGGAACTGGACCTGCACACCACCATCCAGGACCACCCCAACGAGGTCGAGCCGGCGATCCCCTTCTCGCAGGACCACCGCCACCACACCTACGACCCGCGCGCGGCGCACCTGTTCTGGCGCCAACTCCTCCAGGCCGACCGCGTGATGGGCGCCTTCCGGGCCCGCTTCGTCGGCAAGGCCAGCCCGGTGCACTTCTTCTGGGGCGCGATGGACCTGGCGTGCACCCGCTTCTCCGGCCGCCGCGCCCCCCGGCACGCCGGAGGAGCCCCGAACTGCGGCGACTGGGTCATGGTGGAGGGCTACTCGCACGAGCTGAGCAGCTGCGGCTTCTGGCCGGGCGGCGGCGAGGAGGGCGCCTTCTACTCCTACGCCTATCCCGAACCGCCCGGCTACGCCGACCGCCGCGTCACACCCTCGGACGCCTTCTACAGCCGCGAGCACGGGCAGTTCCTGCTCCCGTACGAAGCGGTGCGCACCGCCGACGACCCGGACGCGGCCCTCACCGGCTTCCTCCAGAGCACCTACGAGGCCGCCGCGGACGGCGCCGGGTGGGACCGGGCGTCCCTGGAGGCCGACCCGGAGCGCTGGGGGTAGGCCGTCCGGTGGATGTTGCGGCCCGCTACCGCTTGGCGGGGCGGGCGCGGGGCAGGGGGGACCGTATGGACCACTCACAAGCGCCGGTGCTGGAGGCCGTGGCGGCGTACCACGCCGAGGGACAACTGCCGTTCACCCCGCCGGGGCACAAGCAGGGCCGCGGCGCCGACCCGCGCCTGCGTGCGGTGCTGGGGGAGGAGGTCTTCCGCGCGGACGTCCTCGCGACCGGCGGGCTGGACGACCGCACGTCCTCCGGGCACGTCCTGCTGCGCGCCGAGGCGCTGATGGCCGACGCCGTCCGCGCCGACCACACCTTCTTCTCCACCTGCGGCAGTTCGCTGTCGGTCAAGGCCGCCATGCTCGCGGCCGCGGGCCCGCACGAGAAGCTGGTCGTCAGCCGCGACGCGCACAAGTCCGTGGTCTCGGGGCTGATCCTGGCCGGCATCCGCCCGGTGTGGGTGGAGCCCCAGTGGGACCCCGGGCTGCACCTCGCCCACCCGCCGTCCCCC
Organism: Actinacidiphila sp. bgisy144; assembly: GCF_057708105.1. Taxonomy (NCBI): domain Bacteria; kingdom Bacillati; phylum Actinomycetota; class Actinomycetes; order Kitasatosporales; family Streptomycetaceae; genus Actinacidiphila; species Actinacidiphila sp. bgisy144. Next base: position 56,958 of record NZ_JBYIRM010000033.1, read on the forward strand.
GCGTCCTATGAGGCGGCCTTCGAGGAACACCCGGACGCCCGGGGCGCCTTGGTGACCAGCCCGACGCCGTACGGGACGACCGGCGACCTGGCGGAGATCGTCCGGATCGGCCACGCGCGGGACCTGCCGGTGATCGTCGACGAGGCGTGGGGCGCGCATCTGCCCTTCCACCCCGACCTGCCGACCTGGGCGATGGACGCGGGCGCGGACCTGTGCGTGACGTCCGTGCACAAGATGGGCGCCGGCTTCGAGCAGGGTTCCGTCTTCCACCTCCGAGGCGGCCGGATCACGCCCGCGACCCTGGCGGCGCGCGCGGACCTGCTCGGCACCACCAGCCCGTCGGTGCTGCTGTACGCGGGGCTGGACGGCTGGCGGCGCCAGATGGTCGAGCAGGGAGCCGAACTGCTCGACCGGGCGCTGACGCTGGCGTCGCAGGTCCGCGCCACCGTCGAGGGCATCGACGGCCTGTACGTCCACGGGCGGGACGACTTCTGCGGCCCCGGCCGCGGCCACGACCTGGACCCGTTGCAGGTGTTCGTCGACGTCTCCGGGCTCGGCGTGAGCGGCTACCAGGCCGCCGACTGGCTGCGCGCGCACCACCGGATCAACCTGCACGTGTCCGACCACCGCCGGGTCAGCGCCCAGTTCACCCACGCCGACGACGCCGGGACCGCCGACCGGCTGGTGGGCGCGCTGCGCGACCTCAGCCGCCGGGCCGGCCGCACGGAGGGCCTGGAGCGCGACCACCGGCAGGTGGCGGTGCCCGCGCCGGAGCGGTTGCGGCTGGAGCAGGCGATGCTGCCGCGGGACGCGTTCTTCGGCCCCGTCGAGTCCGTGCCGAGCGAGGCCGCGGCCGGCCGGGTCGTGGCGGAGATGCTCACGCCCTACCCCCCGGGCATCCCCGCGGCCCTGCCCGGCGAGCGCCTGGACGAGGCCGTGGTGCGCTACCTGCGCACCGGTGTCGCCGCGGGCATGGTCGTGCCCGACGCCGCCGACGGCTCCCTGGGCACGATCCGGGTGGTGGCCGACAGCTGAGGGGGCGGCGCACCCCGTGGCCGTCCGGGGCGTTACGGCCGGTCGGCCGTTTGGCCCGGGGCACAGCGGTTAGGCGTCGGAGTGTGCTTCGGAACGGCAGGCGCACGAGGCCGTGGACAGCCCTCCGCGCTGCCCGCGGGCCCCCGCCGAGGGGCCGCCACTCCCCGCCGTCCGAAGGATGCGTCTCATGCGCCAGCGCCGTTCCGCCACCCCGCACGAGGAGCCGGCCGAGTCCGCCGACCTGCTGCGCCGCCTGTCGACCGCCGGGCCCGAGCAGCGCGAGGCGCTGCGCGAGCGGCTGGTCGTCGTGTGGATGCCGATGGCCCACCGGCTCGCCGGGCGCTATCGCGGTCGCGGCGAGTCGCTGGAGGACCTGCGGCAGGTGGCCGCCCTGGGCCTGGTCAAGGCGGTGCGCCGGTACGACCCGGTGCGCGGGCACGCCTTCCCGAGCTTCGCGGTGCCCACGATCGACGGTGAGCTCAAGCGCCACTTCCGCGACTACGTCTGGAGCGTGCATGTGCCGCGCGCCGTGAAGGAACTGCGCGCCCGGGTGCGTACGGCCTGCCGTGAGCTCGGCACGGACGACCCGGGGGCGGTCGCCGCGCACACCGCGCTGCCCGAGGGCGCGGTGCAGGAGGCGATCGCGTCGATGGACGAGTTCTCCACCCTGTCCCTGGACCACCGCGTCCACGACGGCACGGCCACGCTCCACGACGTCGTGGGTGCCACCGACCCGGCGTTGGAGACGGTCGAGCGACGGGAGGCGGTCCGGCCGGGCATGGGCGCGCTCACCGAGCGTGAACGCATGCTGCTGTACCTGCGCTACTTCAGGGACATGAAGCAGGCCGACATCGGGGAACTGCTGGGCATCTCCCAGATGCACGTCTCCCGGCTGCTGAACGAGATCTGCGCGACGCTGCGGGCGGGCATGTCGGGGGACGCGCCCGCCGCCGGCTGACTGCCGGCACACGCCCCGTACGGCGCCGCTGTCCGCGGCGCTCCGCCGTCACGCCCGGTCGGCGGCCGCCCCGGCGTGGAGGTGCTCGAGGGCGTCGAGCACGACGGTGCGCCGGTACCAGGACTTCCAGGCCGCGGCGTCGGCGGCCAGTTCCAGCAGCTCGGTCCGCTGGCCGCCGGTGAGCACGTGCGCGGTGTGCGGGTGCCGGACGGACAGCACGCCGATGGGCGGCCCGCCGGGCGCGATCAGGGGCGCGGCGTGCAGGGTCTGCGGGGCCGCCGCGCCGGTGGCCCGCCCCACGCGCCCCCGGTCCGCGGGCAGGGCCGCCTCCACCGCGGTGACCAGGCCGTCCGCGGTCAGGGCCCGGCCCACGACCGACGCGGTGCCGGTCAGGTGGGCGCAGGCGTCGATCTCCGCCGGGGTGTGGCCGCGTTCGGCCTCCAGGACGAGCACGCCGCCGCGTGCGGGGTCGACGAGATGGATCATGGCGCCGGGCGTCGCGGTGAGCCGGGACGCCTCGTCGACCGCTGCCTGCAGGGCCCTGGTCCGCTCCAGCGGGCCGACCCCGCGAGCGGTGAGGAACGGCGCGCCCGGCGGCGGGGTGCGGCGCCGGCCGGGGAACCAGGGGCCGTCGGGCGGGGGAGCGGGCGCGGTGGTGACGGCGGAGGCGAGCGACCTTCCCGTGTGGAGCGCGCTGTGGCAAACGGCGCGCGGGCTGTCGGCCGCGCGGCCCGGGCGACCGGGTGAACTCGCCGCGCACATCCGCCCATTCGGGGTATCCGGCGGTCCGGCGCCGGCGGGCCGGGCGGATACACCTGGTCCCATGTCCGTCGGCGAGGGCGGAGAAGGGAGCGGGTGGCGGATGACTTCGGGCGGGCGCCGGAACGGCAACCACACGTCGGCGCGGGAGACCGCGCTGACCGGCGTCGCGGTGCTCGACCGGCGCCTTCCGCTGGCGGAAGGCGCCAAGTCGCTGCTGCGGAAGGCGTTTCCGGACCACTGGAGTTTCCTGCTCGGCGAGTTGGCGCTCTACAGCCTGGTCGTCCTGGTCCTCACCGGCACCTGGCTCACGCTGTTCTTCCAGCCGGGCACGAAGCAGACGCCGTACCACGGTTCGTACCCGCCGCTCGACGGCCTGCCGGTCTCCGCCGCCTACGACTCGACCCTCCACATCAGCTTCGAGGTGCGCGGCGGCCTGCTGATCCGTCAGATGCACCACTGGTCCGCCCTGGTCTTCGTCGCCGCGATCGGCGTCCACCTGCTGCGGAACTTCTTCACCGGGTCCTTCCGCCGGCCGCGCGAGATCAACTGGATGATCGGCGCGACGCTGTTCCTGCTGGCGATGCTGGAGGGCTTCTGCGGCTACTCGCTGCCGGACGACCTGCTGTCCGGAACGGGGCTGCGCACCGCGAACACCATCGTGATGTCGATCCCGGTGGCCGGCACCTACCTGGCACTGCTGCTGTGGGGCGGCTCCTATCCGGGGACGCTGCTCAACAGCCGCCTCTACATCCTGCATGTGCTGTTCCTGCCCGGGGTGTTGATCGCTCTGGTGACCGTCCACCTGGTCCTCGTCGTGTACCACAAGCACACCCAGTGGAGCGGGCCCGGGCGGACCAACCGCAATGTCGTCGGGCAGCCGATGTTCCCGCAGTTCATCGCCAAGACCGGCGGGCTCTTCCTGCTGGTGACGGGTGTGCTGGCGGTGCTGGGCGCCCTCGTCCAGATCAACCCCGTATGGGAGTACGGCCCCTTCCGCGCCGACCAGGTGAGCACCGACGCCCAACCCGACTGGTACGTGGGGTTCCTGGAGGGCGCGCTGCGGCTGATGCCGCCCTGGGAGAGCGCGGTCGGCGGGCACACGGTCATGTGGAACGTCCTGCTGCCGGCACTGGTGCTGCCCGGGCTGCTGTCCGCGGTGCTGGTCGGCTACCCCGTCTTCGAGCGCTGGGTGACCGGCGACCGCGGTGAGCACCACCTGTGCGACCGGCCGCGCGACCGCCCGTTCCGCACCGGCCTCGGCGTGGCCGCGATCGTCTGGTACGCGGTGCTCCTGGCGGCCGGCGGCAACGACGTCAGCGCGTACGCCTTCCACCTGTCGGTGAACGCGCTGACCTGGATCTTCCGGGTCGCGGTGTTCGCCGGCCCGGTGATCGCCTTCGCGGTCACCCGCAGACTGTGCCTGGCCCTCCAGACCCACGAGCACAAGGCCCTCACCGAGGGCGTGCCGACCGGCGACGTCGAGCAGACCGTCTACGGCGGGATGCGGCCGGTGCACGTACCGGCCGACCCCGTGCGGCGGTACCGGTTCGTCGTACGCGACCTGCCCCGGCCGGCGCCGCCGCCCGACGACGGGGCACCATACCGGGCCCGGCTGCGGTCCGCCCTCAGCCGCTGGTACTACACCCGCCGCGTGGAGCTTCCCGCGACGGCCGAGGAGCGGCGCCGCGCCGACGAGGCGCTGGCCGACCCCGAACGGAGGCAGCGGTGACACGCACCGGCCAAGACCCCGCGAAGGCGCGGACGGACGGGGAACTTCAGCCGCCGGCCGAGCAGCCGGCGGACCGGGGCAGCACGCTGGACAACCGCCTGCTGAACTACGCCACCACCACCGACCACAAGGTCATCGGCAACATGTACATGGTCACGTCGTTCTGCTTCTTCCTGTTCGCCGGGCTGCTGGCGATGGGGATGCGGGCCGAACTGGCCCGGCCCGGACTCCAGTTGTGGAGCGCCGAGCAGTACAACCAGCTGGTCACGATCCACGGCACGATCATGATGCTGCTGTTCGCGACACCGATGTTCGCCGGGTTCGCCAACGCCGTCATGCCGCTCCAGATCGGCGCGCCCGACGTGGCCTTCCCCCGGCTGAACGCGCTGACCTACTGGCTCTACCTCTTCGGCGGCCTCGTCGTCGTCTCCGGCTTCGCGGTGCCCGGCGGCGCGGCGGCCTTCGGCTGGTTCGCGTACGCGCCGCTGAACAGCGCCATCGACTCGCCGGGCACCGGCGCCGACCTGTGGGTCATGGGACTGGTGCTGTCCGGGCTGAGCACCACCCTCGGCTCGGTGAACTTCGTCGCGACCATCGTGTGCCTGCGCGCCCCGGGCATGACCATGTTCCGGATGCCGATCTTCACCTGGAACATCCTGTTCACCTCGATCCTGGCGCTGCTGGCCTTCCCCGTGCTGACCGCGATCCTGCTGGCGCTGGAGGCGGACCGGAAGTTCGGCGCCCATGTCTTCGACGCGGCCAACGGCGGCGCGATCCTGTGGCAGCACCTGTTCTGGTTCTTCGGCCACCCCGAGGTCTACATCGTGGCGCTGCCGTTCTTCGGGGTGGTCACCGAGATCATCCCGGTCTTCAGCCGCAAGCCGGTCTTCGGCTACATCGGCATGGTCGGCGCGACGATCGCCATCACCATGCTGTCGGCGACCGTCTGGGCCCACCACATGTTCGCCACCGGCGCCGTGCTGCTGCCGTTCTTCTCCCTGATGTCGTTCCTGATCGCCGTGCCCACCGGGGTGAAGTTCTTCAACTGGATCGGCACGATGTGGCACGGCACGCTCTCCTTCGAGACGCCGATGCTGTGGTCGGTGGGCTTCCTGGTGACCTTCCTGCTCGGCGGGCTGAGCGGGGTGCTGCTGGCGTCCCCGCCGCTGGACTTCCACGTGACCGACAGCTACTTCGTCGTGGCGCACCTGCACTACGTGCTCTTCGGGACCGTGGTCTTCGCGATGTTCGGCGGGTTCTACTTCTGGTGGCCGAAGTGGACCGGCCGGATGCTGGACGAGCGGCTGGGCCGCATCCACTTCTGGACGCTCTTCATCGGCTTCCAGACCACCTTCCTCGTCCAGCACTGGCTCGGCGAGATGGGCATGCCGCGCAGGTACGCCGACTACCTCGCCCAGGACGGCTTCACCACGCTGAACACGGTCTCCTCCATCGGCGCCTTCCTGCTGGGACTGTCCACCCTGCCGTTCCTCCACAACGTCTGGCGGACCACCCGGCACGCGCCGAAGGTCGACGTCGACGACCCGTGGGGCTTCGGCCGCTCCCTGGAGTGGGCGACCAGCTGCCCGCCCCCGCGCCACAACTTCCACACCTTGCCCAGAATCCGGTCGGACTCGCCGGCGTTCGACCTCCACCACCCCGAGGCGCTGCCGGCCGGCTCCGCCCCCGGCGCCCCCACCCCCGACACGTACCAGGAGGCCGGCGCGTGAGGAGCGAGGCGTACCTGTTCGGCGGAGTCGCCGGCTTCTTCCTGGTCACCGGCGTCGGCTACGGGTGGTGGTCGCGGCAGGAGCCGGCCGGCACGGCCGCGCTGGCCGTCGCCTTCGTCATGGCGTCGCTGATCTGCTTCTTCTTCACCCAGAACTACCGCCGGCGCGGCGCCCGGCCCGAGGACCACCGGGACGGCGAGATCGCCGACCGGGCCGGCCCGCTCGACTTCTTCCCCGCCCGCAGCCCCTACCCGCTGGTCACGGCGACCGGCGCCGTGCTGTGCGCGCTGGGCATCGTCTTCGGGCTGTGGCTGTTCCTGCTCGGCCTGGGCACCCTCGCCTCCGGCGTCGGCGGGATGGTCTTCCAGTACGTCCACCGCGGCGAGGAGTAGCCCCGCCCGCGGGCATTCAGGCGTACCGTCCGCCGATCCGTTGCCACACATCCCCGGCGCGATGCATCAAACGGCACCGAACGGACACCCGAGCGGCAGTCCATCGTCCATGTGAGGAGCGATCATGATCGTCGAGATGCTCTACGACAAGGGCCTGCGGGCCGACCACTGCTACGACGCCGCCCTGGTGTCGGTCGGACTGGCTTTCGCGTCCTGGGCCACCTCCGTCAAGACGGAGTCCCACGGAGTGGAGCGAGCCGACCGCTGGGGGATCTTCGTCGGGGAGTGGGCCCCCACCTTCTTCGGACTCGGGCTGGCGCTGGCGCACCACGAGAAGAAGAAGACCTGACGCCTGCCGGACGGGCTCGGGCCGCCGACCGGGGGATGCTCCCGGTCCGCGGCCCGCGCGCGGGGCGCCCCGCCGTTTCACCTGCCGGTCCACCGCCATGCGGCGGCGGGCGCCTACGGGCGGTCGCCGGTCCCTCCTTCGGTGGGGGCCGAGGTGTGCTGGTGGCCGCCGGGGCGGATCGTGCCCCGGCTGTCGTCGATGCTGTCGCGGGCGGCGGCGGCGACCGCTTCGGGGGTGATGCCGAACTCGCTGTACAGCCGCTGGTAGGCGGCGGAGGCACCGTAGTGCTCCAGGCTGACCGTCCGCCCCGCGTCGCCGACGATCTCCCGCCAGCCCTGCGCCACCGCGGCTTCGACGCTGACCCGGGCCCGCACCGAGGGCGGCAGCACCGAGTCCTGGTAGTCGCGCGGCTGGTCGGCGAACCACTCCCGGCACGGCATCGAGACCACCCGCGCCGCGACGCCCTCCTCGGCCAGCAGCGCGCGGGCCTGAAGGGCGATGTGGACCTCCGAGCCGGTGGCCACCAGGATCACCGCCGGCTCCGCTCCGCCGGCCGGGTCCGCCAGGACGTAACCGCCGCGGGCCGCGCCCCGGGCCGGGGCGTGCTCGCCGCTGTCGCGGTCCAGGACCGGCAGGTTCTGCCGGCTGAGCACCAGTCCGGCGGGCCGGTCGGTGCGCTCCAGGATGGTCTGCCAGCAGACGGTGGTCTCGTTGGCGTCGGCGGGCCGGACGACATGCAGGCCGGGGACGGCGCGCAGCGCCGCGAGGTGTTCGACCGGCTGGTGGGTGGGGCCGTCCTCGCCCAGGCCGATGGAGTCGTGGGTCCACACGTACGTGGTGGGCAGCTGCATCAGCGCGGCCAGGCGTACGGCCGGGCGCATGTAGTCGGAGAACGTCAGGAAGGTGCCGCCGTAGGGGCGGGTCAGGCTCTGGAGCGCGATGCCGTTGAGGATCGCGGCCATGGCGTGTTCCCGGATGCCGAAGTGCAGGGTCCGCCCGTAGGGGCCGCCCTTCCAGTCCTTGGTCTGGCGGTCGGGCGGGACGAAGGACGGTTCGCCGGACATGGTGGTGTTGTTGCTCCCGGCCAGGTCGGCCGAGCCGCCCCATAGCTCCGGCAGGACCGGGGCGAGCGCGTCGAGCACCTTCCCGGAAGCCGCCCGGGTGGCCATCCCCTTGGCGTCGGCGGGGAAGACGGGCAGCACGTCGGTCCAGCCGTCCGGCAGCTCCTGCCGCTGCAACCGGTCCAGCAGCGCGGCGCGCTCCGGGTGGGCCTGCCGCCAGGCCGTGAACGTCTCGTCCCATGCCGCGTGCGCCTGCCGGCCGCGCTCGGCCGCCCGCCGGGTGCGGGCCAGCACGCCGTCCTCGACGGTGAAGTGCGCCTCGGGGTCGAAGCCCAGCAGCTTCTTCGTGGCGGCCACCTCGTCCTCGCCCAGCGCGGAGCCGTGCGCCTTGCCGGTGTTCTGCTTGTTCGGGGCGGGCCAGCCGATCAGGGTGCGCAGCATGATCAGCGACGGGCGGCCGGTCTCCTGCCGGGCGGCCCGGGTCGCGGCGAGCAGGGCGTCGACGTCCTCGACGTACTCACCGGTGCCGGTCCAGTCGACGGTCTGCACGTGCCAGCCGTAGGCGGCGAACCGCGCGGGGACGTCCTCGCTGAAGGCGACGTCGGTGTCGTCCTCGATGGAGATGTGGTTGGAGTCGTAGAAGACGGTGAGGTTGCCCAGTTCCTGGTGGCCGGCCAGGGAGGCGGCCTCACTGGTGACGCCTTCCATCATGTCGCCGTCGGAGGCGACGACGTAGACGTGGTGGTCGAAGGGGCTGGTGCCCGGCTCCGCGTCCGGGTCCAGCAGGCCCCGTTCGCGGCGGGCCGACATGGCCATGCCGACCGCGCCGGCCATGCCCTGGCCCAGCGGCCCGGTGGTGATCTCCACGCCGCGGGTGTGGCGGTGCTCGGGGTGGCCGGGGGTGGCCGAGCCGAAGGTCCGGTACGCCTCCAGGTCCGACAGCTCCAGTCCGTAGCCGGCCAGGTACAGCTGGATGTACAGGGTCAGGCTGGAGTGCCCGCAGGACAGCACGAACCGGTCCCGCCCCAGCCACTGGTCGTCGGCCGGGTCGTGCCGCATGACGTTCTGGAACAGCAGGTAGGCCAGCGGGGCGAGGCTCATCGCGGTGCCCGGGTGCCCGTTGCCGACCTTCTGCACCGCGTCGGCCGCCAGCAGCCGTACGGTGTCCACCGCCCGCACGTCGACCTCGTCCCAGCCGGCCTGCTCCGCCACCGGGAGCGCCAGGGACCTGTCGCGTCCTGCCGTGCCGTCGGACTGTGCACTCGCCATGCCGTCGCTCCTTCGTCGAGTGGGGTCGAGCCGTGCCGGGCGCAAGGGCTCTCGTCCCCTACGGCTAACCGCACGCGGCCGCCTCAATCACCGAAACGCGGGAGTGCACCGGGACGGCGCCTTCCGCAAGCAGCGGCGGACGCCGTTCCACCGGGCCGCCGCGCCGCGTGGAACCTGGCGGAACCGCGGCTGCGGCGGCCCGGACGGACCGGGGATCGTGCTGCTATCCGGCGTGGGTCCCGTACCCGGCGACCTTCGGCGTGCCGGTCGCGCCGTTCGGTGACCGGTAGCCCGAGCAGGTGCCGTCCGACACCTTCATCCCTTTGCCGGCGCCCGCGGTCTGGTCGACGATGTCCGGCACACAGGCGGCCGGGTCGAGACTGTAGGAGTAGGGGATGCTGACCGTGGTGTCGGACTGCGGGTCGGGGCCTGCGGGATGGTTCTCGTCACTGTCGGCGGACCAGGTCACGTTGTCGTAGATGTTGCCGCTGACCTGCCAGTAGCCGAGCTCGTTGGTGTAGAAGGTGCCCAGGACGTCGTGGGAGTCCTGGAAGTAGTTGTTCTCCACCTTGATGTGCGCCCCGACCCGGGAGTTGATGCCGGACTTGCCGAGGTTGACGAAGTAGTTGTCGTAGGTGTGGACGGTGGCGCCGCGGTCCAGGGGCGTACGCGAGCCGATGTTCTCGTACAGGTTGTGGTGGTAGGTGATGTACTGGCTTGAGGTGTCGCTGTCCGTGTGCCCGACGAGGCCGGCATGGTCGATGTCGCGCATGATGCTGTAGGAGAGCGTCACGTACTGGGTGTCGTTCTTCAGGTCGAAGAGGCTGTCGTACCCCTGGTCCTCGGTGCACAGCGGGCATCCCGACGCCTCCAGGGTGACGTGGTCGACCCAGACGTTGTGGACGTCGCTCTCCATCCCGATGGCGTCCCCGCCGTTGGACGTGGGCGAGCCCGGTGACTTCTTGACGTTCTCGACGGTCACGTTCTGGATGATGATGTTGGAGGCCTCGCGGACGTGGATGCCCAGCTGGTCGAAAACGGCTCCGCCGCCGACCCCGACGATCGTGATGTTGCTGACGTTCTTGAACTGGATCGCGTCGTCCTCCGTGTCGCAACTGCTGCCCGAGACCTTGCTGGTGTTGCCGTGGTCGATGGTTCCCTCGACCTCGATGGTGATCGGGGTGCTGCTACTGGCTCGGCCGCACAGTGCCGCGTTGATCTCGGTGCCGGTGGTGGCCCGCACCGTCTGGCCGCCCGCACCGCCGGTCGTGCCACCGTTCTGGGTCGCGTAGCCGGTGGCGCCGCTGCCCGCCGCCGACGCCTCGGGTGTCGACAGCGTCACCATGGCCGCGGCCCCCAGGGCCATCGTGGCCAGTGCCGCGGAAAGCCGCAGTGCGACTGGTCGTCTCATCGTCGTTACTCCGTTCGTCTTCCGTTGCCGGACGTTGCTGCCGGTGTCCCGTGCCGCTCCGCCGCGGGAGCGGCACGGGAGAACCGGGGATGTGCGACGGACCTGCCCGAAGGGCGTTACGGCGTCACCTGCCGGCCGCCGAAGGTCACGACGAGGTGGCCGTCCGAGGCGAACGACCAACCCAGAGCGCCGTCGTAGGAGGCGCACCCGGAACCGTTGGAGCCGGCCCAGAACTGGTCGGAGCTGTCGGTGTCTCCGACGACCTTGTCGTTGCTGCCGTCCCCGTCGAACCGGCAGGAGGTGTCGTTGCGGAACTGGGAGTTGCCGCTCTCCCAGTGGAAGTTGCGTTCGGCGTTGTCGATGCTGACGTCGTCGGTGATGGTCATGTCGCCGGGGTTGCTGTTGTAGGTGAACCCGTCATGGCCGTTGTGGTAGGCGATGTCGCGCACCGCGACGTTGTCCACGGCGATCTTGTCGCCGCCGAGCTTGAAGCCGTTGCGGTCGCCGTCCGGGGTCGCGGTGCCGTCGGAGAGGGTGCCCTGGTCGTAGGAGAGCGAGTCCTCGATGGTGACCGGGCCGATCGGTCCGGTCTCGGTCTTGGCGTACAGGTCCCAGCCGTCGTCGCTGTTGTTGTGGGACACGTCGTAGCGGAAGACGTTGCCCGTGCCCACCGTGAGTTTCGCCGCGAAGCCGTCGGCGTTCTCGCCTGAGGAGTCGGCGTTGTCGTGCGACTCGGCGCTGATGACGAGGTTGTCGGACGGCCACTGGTCCTGGGGAGTCGTGGAGTCGATCCGGGAGATCTGCAGTCCCGTGTCGCGGTTGTAGCGCGTCACCGTGCGCTCGATGACGTTGTGGCTGCCGCCGACGAAGATGCCGTTGTCGCCGGCGTGCTCGACGACGATGCCGTACACGTGCCAGTACGACCCGTCCACCTCGAGCCCGCGGTTCGTCGACGTCTCGCTCTGGGCCGAGAAGTCCAGCACCGGGGTCTCACCCGGATAGGCGGACAGCAGGGTGGGGGAGCCGGCCGTCCCGTTGTCGCCCTGCGGGATGGTGACGGTCTGCGCGTAGTCGTACGTCCCGCCGCGCAGGTAGATCGTCCCGCCGGAGCTGACGCGGCCGACCGCCGAGGCGAGCGTGGTCGGGTCCGACTCGGTTCCGGCGGCGTCGGAGGTGCCGTCCGGCGCCACGTACAGCGCACCGGACGCCGGCGTGGTGGAAGGCGGCGTGGTCGTGGGGCTCGGCGAGGTCGTCGTCGGTGTCGGGCTGCCGGTCGCGGTCAGCGTCCACTGCTTCGTGGAAGCGCTGTCGCAGGAGTTCGTCTGGACCAGGGCCCCCGTCGCCGTGGAGTTGTCCTTGAGGTTGGCGCACTTGCCGCCGCCCGCGTTGACGACCTGGTAGCCGCCGCCGGCGGCGGTCAGCGTCCAGGTCTGGCCGGCCGCTCCCGTGCAGGTCTCCTGCTCGATCGGCGCACCCGCGTTGGTCCTGGCGCCCTGGACGCCCACGCACAGCCCGCTGGAGACCGAGGCGATCCGGTACCCGCCGCCGGCGGCGGTCAGGGTCCACTTCTGGCCGTCACCGCCGTTGCAGGTGCTCTGCTCCAACTGGACGCCGGTGGCTTTGCTGGAGCCGGGCAGGTCCAGGCAGAGCGCGCTGCCGGCGTTGGTCAGCGTGTAGGTGCCGGGGCCGGCGCCGGTGGCCGCCCCAGCGGCTCCGGCGGGCGTCGAGGCCAGCCAGGCGGCGGCCGCGGTCGCCACGGCCGCCCCGCCGGCGATCGCGGCGACCATGCGCCGACGTGTTCGCCGGCGCCGGGGCCTGCGCCCCGACGTGAGTCCGTCTGCTGCGCTCATGGAGTGACTCCGTTTCATCGGTACGGAAGGGACCCCCATGGAGAACCGCAACACTGGTGGCGCGGAGGTGGCAGGCGCGGCGGACCGGCAGGCGACATGACCGGTCCGCCGGTGGTGCTTCCGGACGTCCCGGCACCGGTGGACCCCGTGTGCGCCCGACGCTGCTCGCCGCACACATCCGCGGCAGCAGACCACCCCCGACCCGGAGGTCGGCGGTCGTACGGTTACGGCTCGTCGCCCGGCACGGTGGGGGGAGCGGGCCGGGTGCGGTCGTGTGTCACGTCCGCAGACGTGGCGGAAGATCACTCCTCTGATACGTCATATACGACGTATCGAGGAGCACCGCCGAACGTACGAGCGTGCCCAGGACGTGTCAAGGCACCGCGCACCGGTCTTCCGTGGGTCGCAAGTCGAGGCGCCGGATGCGTAGATCGGCCATATGTCGCCTCCGAAGGGGGACTTCGGGGCGCCCGAGGTGAAACGTGCCCGCACCCTTGACCGTCCCGGACGGCGCCCTTAAATTCTGGAACGTCATATATGAGACGCCGTAGGGGTCCTTCGGTTCTCGCACCCACCGCCCCGATCGCACCACAGGAGCCCGCACAGTGGCCGATATCCTTGCGCCGCACGGCAGTCCACGATCCGGAGTACTGCCGCCCTCTCGTACCGAGGCGGTTCTGGAGTCCATCAAGCACGCGATCCTGACCGGAGAACTCACGCAGGGTCAGGCCCTGGTGGAGGCCGAACTGGCCGAGCGGATGGGGGTGTCCAAGACCCCGGTGCGGGAGGCGCTCAAGACGCTGGCAGGCTCGGGCCTGGTGGTGATGCTCCCTTACAAGGGAGTCACCGTCCGCCGCGTGGACCAGGCGCTGGCCCGCGCGGTGTACGACATGCGTCTGCTGCTGGAGCCGGTGGCGGCCGGCCGGGCCGCCCTGTCCGGCCGGGCGCTGGAGGAGGCCGGCAGCGCGCTGGACGCCGCCGACCGGGCCGAGGACGCCGCCGACAGGTCGCTGGCCAACCGGGCCTTCCACCGCGCCCTGTACGCGGGCTGCGGCAATCCGCTGCTGGTGAAGGCCCTGGACGACCTGCGGGACCAGACGGCGCTGGTCTCCAGCGCGGCCTGGGCCCGGCAGCCGTCGTGGGAGCAGGAGGCCCGCGAACACCGCGAGATCCTCGCGGCTTCCCGGGCCGGGGACTCCGACCTCGTACGGACCTTGATGCGCGGCCACATCAGCGCCTTCGTGGCCCGCAACTTCCCCGAGAGCGAAGCGGAGTAGGCCACAGATGACCGTGGACACGCATGACAGCACGACGTCCCTGGACGATCTGCGCGGCAGACTGTCGACGGTGGTGGCCATCCCGGTCACGCCCTTCCACCGGGACGGCAGCGTGGACTGGGACACCCACGCGGCCCTGATCCACCGCCTGGTCGGCAACGGCGTCGAGGTGGTCACCCCCAACGGCAACACCGGCGAGTTCTACACCCTCACCGCCGCTGAGACCCGGCGGGCCGTGGAGTCGACCGTGGCCGCGGTCGCCGGCCGGGCCGAGGTGGTGGCCGGCGTCGGGCTGGACATCGCCGGCGCGGTCGCGGCGGCCCGGCACGCCCGGGACGCCGGGGCCGGCTCGGTGATGGTGCACCAGCCGGTGCACCCCTACCGGTCCGTCGAGGGCTGGATCGACTACCACCGCGCCATCGCCGACTCGGTGCCCGAACTGGGCGTGGTGCTCTACGTACGCGACCCGCGCGTCTCCGGGGCGCAGATCCGTACCCTCGCCGAGCACAGCCCGAACGTGGTCGCCGTCAAGTACGCCGTCCCGGACCCGGTGCGCTTCGCCTCGGTCGCGCGGGACGCCGGGCTGGGGCGTTTCGCCTGGATCGCAGGCCTGGCCGAGCTGTCCACGCCCGGCTACTGGGCGGTGGGGGCGACCGGTTTCACCTCCGGCCTGGTCAACGTGGCGCCGCGGTTGTCCGGCGCGCTGCTGGACGCGCTGCGCGCCGGCGACTTCACCGGGGCGATGGCGGTGTGGGAGACCGTCCGCCTCTTCGAGGAACTGCGGGCGGCCGACGCGTCGGCGGACAACGTCAGCGTGGTCAAGGAGGCGCTGGCCCAGCTGGAGCTGTGCGGATCGGCGGTCCGGCCGCCGTCCCGGGTGCTGCCCGACGACGTGCGGACGAAGATCGCCGGGCTGATATCCGCCTGGCGGGAGGGTGGTTGGCTGTGAGCGACGACGCGACCGGGCAGGTCACGCTGCGCAGCGCCGCGTGGTTCGGGCAGGGCGCGACCGGCGGCGAGCTGCGCGCCTTCAGCCACCGCTCGCGGATGCGCCAGCTCGGCTACCTGCCCGAGGAGCACCTGGGCAAGCCGGTCATCGCGATCCTGAACCCGTGGTCGGACATCAACCCCTGCCACATGCACCTGCGGGAGCGTGCCGAGCAGGTCAAGCGCGGGGTGTGGCAGGCAGGCGGGTTCCCGCTGGAGTTCCCGGTCTCCACCATGTCGGAGACCTTCCAGAAGCCGACGCCGATGCTCTACCGCAACCTGCTGGCCATGGAGACCGAGGAACTGCTGCGGTCCTACCCGGTGGACGGCGCCGTCCTGATGGGCGGCTGCGACAAGACCGTGCCGGCCCTGCTGATGGGCGCCACGAGCGCGGCGCTGCCGGCGCTGGTCGTCCCGTCCGGGCCGATGCTGCGCGGCCACCACCGCGGCCGGACGCTGGGCAGCGGCACCGACCTGTGGTCGTACTGGGACGGGCACCGGGCGGGCCGGATCGACGAGTGCGAGATGGCCGGGGTCGAATGCGGGCTGGCCCGCTCGCCGGGCCACTGCATGACGATGGGCACCGCCTCGACCATGACGGCCGCCGCCGAGGCGCTGGGCCTGGCACTGCCCGGTTCCTCCGCCATCCCGGCCGTGGACAGCGCCCACCACCGGATGGCCGCCGCCTCCGGGGCCCGGGCCGTGGCGCTGGTACGTGAGGGGCTGACGCCGGCGAAGGTACTCACCCGGGACGCCTTCGAGGACGCCGCCGCCACGGTGCTGGCCCTCGGCGGCTCCACCAACGCGCTGATCCACCTGATCGCGATGGCCGGCCGGGCCGGCGTCGCGCTCTCGCTGGAGGACTTCGACGCCATCGGCACCCGGGTGCCGGTGCTGGCGGACGTGCGGCCGGTCGGCGCGCACCTGATGGAGGACTTCTACTACGCCGGCGGCCTCCCGGCGCTGCTGGCCCAACTGGCCCGGGTCCCGGGCGCGTTGCACCCGGACCGGATGACCGTGACCGGCAGGCCGTTCTCCTCCTACTACGCGGACGCCGAGATCCAGGTGCCGAAGGTGATCCGCACCCCCGAGGACCCGGTGGCGTCCGAGGGCGGGGTCGCGGTGCTGCGCGGCAACCTCGCACCCGGCCGGGCGGTGATCAAGCACCTGGCGGCGGACCCGAAGCTGCTCACCCACACCGGTCCGGCCGTGGTCTTCGACTCCTACCCGGAGCTCAAGCGCCGGATCGACGACCCGGCGCTGGGCATCACCGCGGACACCGTGCTGGTGCTGCGCGGCGCGGGACCGCTCGGCGGGCCCGGCATGCCCGAGTACGGCATGCTGCCGATCCCCGCGTACCTGCTCGAACGCGGGGTCGAGGACCTGGTGCGGATCTCCGACGCCCGGATGAGCGGCACCAGTTACGGCACCTGCGTCCTGCACGTCGCCCCCGAGTCGCACGCGGGCGGGCCGCTCGCCCTGGTGCGCACCGGGGACCTGATCACCCTGGACGTGCCGAACCGGCTGCTGACCCTCGAGGTGGACGACGAGGAACTCCGCCGCCGCCGCGCCGCCTGGCAGCCGCCCGCACCCCGTTTCGAACGCGGCTACGGCGCGCTCTACGCCGAGCACATCACCCAGGCGGACGCCGGCTGCGACTTCGACTTCCTGGCCCGGCCGGGATACGACCCGGCACCCGACCCGCACTGAACCACCCGGCCCCGCTCCGCATCGCTGTTCGGACCCTCTTGTACCGGCTCCACCCGGGAGGTTTTCTCACCCCCGGTCCCCGCACGTCAGCTGCTCGTGACCTGTACCCGACGAAGGGCCGCAATCGTCATGTCCGAGTTCGACGGAAATCTGTCCCGCCGCCTGCTGATCGGCGGCATGGCCGCCGCCTCGGCCGCCCCCGTGCTGGCCGCCTGCGGCTCCCCGAGCAGCGGCGGCAGCCCCGGCAAGACCGCCGCGGCCGGCACCCTGGCCACCAAGCCGTCCAAACCCGTCACGCTGAACATCCTGGACGTCGCGGGCAACCTGGCGCTCACCAAGCCGATCATCGACGCCTTCAAGGCCCAGCACCCCGAGGTCGTCTCGCACATCACCACCACCACCGGCACCGCCCCCGACCTCGCGCCGAAGGTGCAGGCCCAGCAGCAGGCCGGCAACGTGCAGATCCAGCTGGTACTGACCGGGACCGACGGCCTGGCAGCCGGTATCCAGAAGGGCCTGTGGTACGACCTCAAGCCGTACTACGACCGCTTCTTCCCCGGACTGATGGCCGGCTACAACGGACCCGCCGCGTCCATGGCGACCCTCGCCCAGGACCAGGGCATCGAGCTGGTCACCACACCGGGCGGCCCGCTGCTGGAGTACGACCCGGCCAAAGTGGCCTCCGTGCCCACCACCACGGACGCCCTGCTGGAGTGGGCCAAAGCGAACAAGGGCAAGTTCCAGTACGCGCAGCCGCGAAACTCCGGCCCCGGCCGCACCCTCCTGATGGGCCTGCCGTACCTGCTGGGCGACTCCGACCCCAGCGACCCCACCAACGGCTGGTCCAGGACCTGGGCGTACCTGACGGAGCTGAACAAGTACACCGCCCCCTACCCGCCCAAGACCTCCACGGTCATGACCAACCTGGCCCAGGGCACGGTGCACGTCATCGCCAGCACCATGGGCTGGTACATCAACCCCCGGGCCCTGGGCACGGTGCCGGCCGGCATCAAGGCGGCCAGGTTCGACAACCTCACCTGGGTCACCGACGCCCAGTACGGCGTCATCCCCAAGGGCGTCTCCGACGACGAGCTGATCGCCACGATGCGGCTGCTGGCCTTCGCCCTCACCCCGGACCAGCAGGCCGTCACCTATGACCAGGGCTACTTCTACCCGGGCCCCGCGGTCAAGAACGTGGCCCTCAGCCAGGCCCCGGCCGCCTCGCGGACGACCCTCCAGAAATACGGCGACACCGAGTTCGACGGCTGGATCTCGAAGTTCCCGGCCAAGAACTCGCTGCCCGCCACCGCCCAGGTCACCGCGTTCGACCTGTGGGACAAGAAGATCGGCTCGACCAAGTGAGCACGGTGACCCCTGACATGAGCCCACGGAAGGCCCCTCCGCCGGCCGCGGAGGCGCGCAAGCGCTCCGGGTCCCAGCTCGACGAGTTGCGGCTGCGCGGGGTCAGCCGCGCCTACGGCGGGCACCTCGCCCTGCATCCGCTCGACCTGACCATCCGCGGCGGCGAGTTCGTCGCCCTCCTCGGTCCCTCCGGATGCGGCAAGACCACGGCGCTGAACTGCCTGGCCGGACTCCTCCCGCTGACCGGCGGCGAGATCGTGCTGGACGGGAAGCGGGTGGACACCCTGCCGCCGGAGAAGCGCGGATTCGGCATGGTGTTCCAGAACTACGCCCTCTTCCCCCACCTGACCGTACGCGCCAACGTCGCCTTCGGGCTGAAGATGCGCGGGGTCGGCAAGCAGGAGACGCAGGCGCGGGTGGCGGAGGTGCTGCGCCTGGTCCGGTTGACCGACCACGCCCACAAGCACCCGGGCCAGCTCTCCGGCGGACAGCAGCAGCGGGTCGCGATCGCCCGCGCGATCGTGATGGAGCCGCCGCTGGTGCTGATGGACGAGCCGCTGTCCAACCTGGACGCGGCCCTGCGGCTCCAGATGCGCAGCGAGATCCGGCGTATCCACCAGGAGTTCGGGCTCACCACCCTGTACGTCACCCACGACCAGGAGGAGGCGCTGTCGCTGGCCGACCGCCTGGTGGTGCTGCGCGAAGGCCGGGTCAGCCAGATCGGCACCCCCGCCGAGCTGTACGAGCACCCCGCCGACCCGCACGTCGCCGCGTTCATGGGCTACCGCAACCTGCTGCCGCTGCGCGTCGCTTCGGTCGATGCCGCCGGCGCCGTCGCCGAGGGGCGGGGGCTGCGGCTGCGCGGCACCCCGGCCGGCGCGCGGCCGCCGGAGGCGGGGCAGGACGTCGTCGTCGCGGTCCGCCCTGAGGATCTGCGGCTCGCGGTGGCGGGCGAGCGGCCGCTGAGCGAGGCGGTCGCCGAGATCGTCGAGTACCACGGCCGGGTGCTGCACGTGGAGGCCGTCACGCCGGACGGCGACCGGCTGTACTTCACCGCCCACGAGCAGGTCCGGCCGGGAGAACCGGTGTCCCTCGCCGTCGACTCGGAGCGCGCGCTGATCTTCCCCGCGCAGGACGGTCCGGCCGCGGAGAACGGTGCGCCGGCGGACCGAGACGGCGAGGCCCGCGCGGCGGCGGGCACGGCGGACGGAGCCGCCGGCCGGCCGGGTAGGCACGGTGGGGAGCCCGACGGGCAACCCGGGGCGGAGGGCGCGTCATGACCGCCCCGTTCCCCGAGGTGACCGCCCCCGCCCCGGGCCCGCCCGGCCCGGCGGCCAGAGCCGCCCTGCGCCACCGCCTCGCCGAGCGGGGCGTGGACCGGATGCTGCTCCTGGTGCTGCCCGGCGTGCTCGCCGTCGTCGCGCTGTTCTGCTACCCGTTCCTGTACGGACTCCAGTTGTCGTTCCAGCCCTCGCACGGCGGACCGCTGGGCGCGTACCGGCACTTCTTCGCGGACCCCTTCGCCCGCAAGTCCATCTGGGCGACCTTCTCGCTGGCGATCCCGGCCGCCCTGATCAACGTCGGTGCGTCGGTGCCCATCGCGTACCGGATGCGCCGCGACTTCCGCGGCAAACGGCTGCTGCTGGCCCTGCTGGTCGTGCCGATCACGCTGGGCACGGTGCTCACGGCCGAGGGCATCCTGGAGTTCTACGGTCCCTCCGGCTGGTTCAACCGCACCCTGCACCTGCTGGGGCTGGCGGACTCGCCGGTCCGTCTGACCATGAACTACACGGGGGTGCTGCTGTCCCTGATCATCAGCGGCTTCCCCTTCGCCTACCTGCTCACCCACTCCTACCTCTCCGGCATCCACCCGAGCCTGGAGAAGGCCGCGTCCACCCTGGGCGCCGGCTGGTGGCAGCGCTTCCGCCACATCACCTTCCCGCTGCTGCTGCCCGGCCTGATGACCACCTTCTGCCTGACGTTCGTGATGGCCTTCGCCGTCTTCCCCTCCGCGATGATGGTCGGCGACCCCGACGGCAAGACCCACGTGATCTCCATCGAAGCGTACGAAGCCGCCCTGCAGCGCTTCGACTACGCGCAGGGCTGCGCCGACGCGATGATCATGACGGTGCTGATGTTCGCCGTCCTGGGCGCGGTCACCGTCGCGCGCTCCCGTCTGTACACCGGAACCACCGGAGGCAAGGGATGACCGCCGTACTCAGTTCCCCGCCCGCGTCCACCCCGGCGCCACCGGCACCCGGCCGGCGCCGGATCGTGCTGCGGCCGGGCACCTGGCTGACCTGGGCGGTCCTGGCGTTCTTCTTCGTCAACCTGCTCGGCGTGATCGTCACGGTGCTGCTGAACTCCTTCGGCCGGGCCTGGTTCGACCACTGGCTGCCCAACGGCTGGACCGGCCACTGGTACAGCGACGCCTGGAAGGAGTTCAGCCTCGGCCAGGTGCTCGGCACCACGCTCGAGGTGACCCTCGCGGTGGTGGTGGTCTCGCTCGTGCTCGGGGTGCCCGCCGCGTACGCGCTGGCCCGCCGGTCCTTCCCCGGGAAGAGGCTGCTCACCACCCTGTTCGTGCTGCCCATCCTGGTCCCGCCGATCGCCTACGGCATCCCGCTGGCCACCGTGCTGTACAAGTTCCAGCTGGCCGGCTCCGTGACCGGCGTGGTGCTGGCGAACCTGGTGCCGTCCATCCCCTTCGTGGTCTTCACGATGACGCCGTTCATCGAGCAGATCGACCCGAAGATCGAGCACGCGGCACGGATGTGCGGCGCCTCCACCTGGACCGTGCTGACCCGGATTGTGTCGCCGCTGCTGCTGCCCGGCATGCTCGCGGCGGGCATCCTGGTACTGGTGCGCACCTTCGGCATGTTCGAGTTGACCTTCCTCACCTCGGGGCCGACCAGCCAGACCCTGATCGTGGCGCTGTTCTCCGCCGTGAACTCCGCCGGCATCCGGGCCACCCAGTCGGTGGACGCCATGGCCGTCCTCTACACCGGCTCGATGGCGGTCCTGCTGCTGATCGCGCTGCGCTTCGTCAACCCCACCCAACTCGTCGCCCGCTCCCACGACTGACCGGCCCCGCCACCATGAACCCCGCTCACCCACGGGCAAACCTGCGTCCAGACCACCGCAAAGCCGCTCGAACTCGCCCCAGGACGGGGCGGGCGGCTTCTCCAGCAGGACGTGCGCCCCGCAGGCTGCCGCGGTCAGTGCCAGGGGAGTGTGGGTGTGGATCGGCGTGCAGACGATGACGACCCGGGCCCCGGTCCGCTCGACCAGCACTCCCAGGTCGCGGTCGTACTGCGGGGTGCCCAGTCCGGCGGTCACGGCGACCTGCGGGGGCGCCACATCGCAGACGCCGACCAGCTGGTGCGGCTGCGGTCCTGCGGGGCGCCCTGGGGCGTCCGGGGCTCGCCGGGCGGGGGAGACGGCCCGGCCCGGCTCCTGGCAGTCGGGGGTGTCTGCGGAGCCGGGCCGGGGGTTTCGGGGCGGGGGCAGGCCGTCAGGTGCCGGGGGACGGGGCCGGGCCGCGGGGGTCGACAGCGGGCCCGCTCTCGACGCGCGGCGCGGTGCCGCCTTCCTGGGCGCGGCGCGGGTCGGCGTCGATCATGACGGTGCACACCACGGCGCCGACGACGAGGACGCCGCTGACCCACCACGCGGCCGACGCGCTGCCGTGCACGACGGACTTCAGGATCAGGTCGGCCTGGGCGCCCTGGTGGCGGTGGCCGGTGAAGTAGGCGGCCGCGGCGTCGGCGGCCAGGGTGTTGCTCAGCGCGAGCCCGATGGCGCCGCCGACCTGGCGGGCCGTGGTCTGGAAGGCGGAGACCGCGCCCGAGTCGCGTTCGGCGACCCCGGCCAGCGAGGCGTGGGTGGTGGGGGAGTAGCTCAGCCCCATGCCGACGCCCAGCAGCAGCCAGGCGGGCAGCACCCCGAACAGGTAGGAGCTGTGCTCGGACAGGGTGGTGAACATCCACACCCCGGCCGCGGTGAAGGCGAGGCCGGGGCCGACCAGCCAGCGCGTCGGGACGCGTCCCATCACGCGGGCGACGACCTGGGTGGCGACCACCATGACGGCACCGACCATCGGCAGGAACGCCAGCCCCGCCTTCAGCGGCTTGTAGTGCATGACGGTCTGGAGGTGGTAAGTGGCGAACAGGGAGATGCCCATCATGCCGAAGTTGAGCAGCGCGGCTCCCAGGAAGGAGCCGGCGCGGGTGCGTTCGGTGACGACGCGCAGCGGCAGCAGCGGCTGCCGGATGCGGGTCTGGGAGAACAGGAACGCGCAGATCAGCACGGCGGAGACGGCGAGCAGGCCGATCACCAGTGCGGAGTCCCAGCCGCGCTCGGGCGCCTCGGACAGCCCGTAGACCAGGGCGACCGGGCCGAGGCAGCCGAGGACCGCGCCGGTCGGGTCGAGGCTGATGTCCCGGTGGCCGCGGTCGCGCGGCAGGGTGGCGACGCCCAGCGCGGTGACGGCGACGGCGAGCGGCACGTTCACGTACAGGCACCAGCGCCAGCCGGCGTACTCGGTGAGCACGCCGCCGACGATCAGCCCGATCGCGGCCCCGCTGCCGACGATCCCGCTGAACAGGCCGAACGCCTTGGCGCGTTCCCTGGTGTCGGTGAAGGTGGTGGTCAGCAGGGACACCGTGGCCGGGGAGAGGATCGCGGCGAAGACGCCCTGGAGGGCGCGGGCGGCGATCAGCGTGCCGGTGTCCGGCGCGGCGCCGCCGATCGCGGAGACGACGGCGAAGCCGACCAGGCCCACCAGGAAGGTCCGGCCGCGGCCGAAGCGGTCCGCGAGCCGGCCGCCGACCAGCAGCAGCCCGCCGAAGGCCAGGGCGTAGGCGGTCACCATCCACTGCCGGTTGGTGTCGGACATGTGCAGGGACTGCTGGGCGGAGGGCAGGGCGATCTGCACGATGGTGCCGTCGAGCATCACCATCAGCTGGGCGGTGGCGATGACCGCGAGGACGTACCAGCGGTTGCGGTGGGCGCGGTCGGCGGCCGGGGCGCTCCCGGCACCCCCGGCGCCCTTGGTCAGGGAGGGGCCGGCACTCATGCGGGGGACCCCTTCTCGTGGCCGGGGGCGACCCGCAGCTTGGCGAGCAGGCGGGCGAACTCGGCGCGCTCGTCCGCGGTGAGGCCGTTGACCAGTTCGTCGGCGAGGGCCTGCTTGCCCCACTCGATCTCCTGCATCAGCGCGTTGCCCTTGCCGGTGAGGCTGACCAGGATGGCGCGCCGGTCGTCGGGGTCGGGGGTCCGCTGGACCAGCCCGCGGCGCTCCAGGCCGTCGACGAGCGCGGTGACGGTGCGCGGGGCCACCTCGAAGCGCTGGGCGAGCGTGCTCATGCGCTGCGGGGCGCCCAGTTCGTAGACGTCGGTGAGCAGGCTCGCCTGGGAGAAGGGCACCTGGTGGCTGGCGAAGACGGCTCCGGCGTGCCGCAGCAGCGGTGACACGGCCTCGGTGAGGGCCGAGACGAGCCCGGCGGCCGCGGGATCTTGGGGCACGGACACTCCCTGGTGAGTCGGTGCACATCTTGAGTGTGTGCTCACTATGTCATGGTGCTCACTGAACGGTCAAGGAAGCATTTCCGGTGGGCGTCCGGGGAATTCCCGCATATACATTCCAAAAGGTCCGCCCTTTTATGGCCGTCCGTGGGGCGGAAGGGGCGGGTGTGACAAGCTCCGGTGTTCGGTGATCACGCTGCGCGACGGGCTGGCGAAGCCGACAAGAGGCGCATCCCCGCCGAATTCGCAGGCTGGAATGTTTTGCTTGCACTTTGCATTAGCGTGTGGTTCAATCGCCTGGTTGGGAGCCATTGTGTGGAGGATTTGCGAATCTTTTCGATCGCGCCTCGCCGCGGGCGGTGCCGGTGACCCCGGAATCCGCGCCCATGTGGTGGCCATCACGTTTGATGCCGAGACAACAACGGGGGTTGTGTCAATTGGCTTCGCTGGCCGAGCGAAAGAACGAACTCGCCGCACTGTGCAGAATGGTGGCGGCAGGGAAGAACGGGAGCGGGGGAATCGCTTTCGTCAGCGGTGTGGCGGGCAGCGGGAAGACCGCTTTACAGGTGGAGGCGGCCCGCTGGGCGGCCGGGCAGGGCGTCGCCACCGTCACCGTCTCCTGCTCCCCGCTGGAGCGGAATGTGCCGCTGACCGTCATACGCCAGGTCTTCGACGCGCTTCCGATGGGTACGGAACGCGCCGGGCGGCTGGGCGAGCTACTGGCCGAAGGGGCGCGGGCCGACGCCGACGGGGCCGCCAAGGACCTCACGCCGGATCACGCGAGAGTCGCCGAGGGGCTGTGGGAGCATCTGCTCGCCTTCTCCGAGCGCACACCCGTCGTACTTCTCCTGGATGACGCACAGAATTCCGACGTCATTTCCCTGCTGTATCTTCTCTATTTCGCCCGCCGAATGCGCTCGGCGCGCGTCTCCATGGTGCTGGCGGAAACCGACGGACTGCCGCCGCGTTTTCCGCTCCTGCGGGCGGAGATCATGCGGCTGCCGGGGCTGAACCATATCCGCACCGGGCTGCTCAGTCCGGTCGGGGTCGCGGAACTGCTCGCCGACCGGATCGGCGCCGAGAAGGCCGTTCTTATGGGTACCGGATATTACGACATCAGTGGGGGAAGTCCCCTGCTGCTGCACGCATTGCTGGGTGATCTGGACGATTCCGCACCACCGGCCCGCGGCCACCGCGAACCGGTGGTCGGGGAGCACTTCGCCCAGGCCGTCGCCGCGTGCCTGGGCCGCTCCGGGCCGATGACGCGAGAGGCCGCCCAGTGGGTGGCGCTGCTCGGTGACAGTACCGGCAAGGAACTGCTGGCCGAGTGCCTGGGCACCAGCCGGGACACCGCCCACCGGCTGCTGCGGATGCTCGACTCCGTCGGCCTGACCGGTGGCGGGCGCTTCCGCCACCCCGCCGCCGCGGCCGCCGTCATGGACCGCATCGCCGAACCGGAGCGCGCCGGGATGCAATTGCGGGTCGCCCGCATGCTGTACGACGCCGGCGCCCCCGCCACCGAGGTCGCCAGCCGCCTCCTCGGCTCCGCACGGGAGACCGAACCGGGCACCGAGCGCGCACAGTGGGAGGTCTCGGTGCTGCGGGAGGCGGCCGACCGGGCCCTGACCGACAACCGCGTCGAGGAGGCCATCGCCTGGCTGCGCCAGGCCCACCGGCTGTGCGCCGACCGCTCCGAGCGCGGCGCCATCCTCTTCCGGCTCGCCCGCATCCAGTGGCGGCACAGCCCGATGGCAGCCCTG
This sequence comes from Actinacidiphila sp. bgisy144, assembly GCF_057708105.1. NCBI lineage: Bacteria > Bacillati > Actinomycetota > Actinomycetes > Kitasatosporales > Streptomycetaceae > Actinacidiphila > Actinacidiphila sp. bgisy144. The sequence goes on from NZ_JBYIRM010000033.1 coordinate 82,126, forward strand.
CGCTGCCTGGACCAGATGACCAAGCCGTTCGTGCAGGAGCGCTACGGCACCCCGTACACGCTGCTGCTCGTCCGCTACCTGCTGCGCAGCGGCCGGCACCAGGAGGCGCAGGAGATCCTGCACCGGCTGCACCGCGACGCCGACTCGCTGCCCGAGGAGGTGTGCGCCGAACTGCGGCTGCTGGAGATGTGGCTGGCGGTCACCTTCCCCTCGGTGGCCGAGCGCTTCCCCTACGACCAGAGCCTGGTGGTGCGCCGCAGCGGCCCGGTCACCGGGCGCGACGAACTCCAGTGGCAGGCCACCCGGTTGCTCGTCGGAGTGCTGGGCGGCGGTGCGGACAGCGGGTTCATCAGCGAGGTCGAACAGGCCCTGCGGCTCTACCACGTGGCCGAGGCCACCGTTGAGCCGCTGGCGATGGGGCTGTCCGCGATGATCTTCGCGGACCGGCTGGACAGCGCCGGCTCCTGGTGCACCACCTTGATGGCGGAGGCCGAGAGCGTCGACGCCCCCGCCTGGCGGGCCACCCTGGCGGCGCTGCGCGCCGAGATCGCCGTGCGCCAGGGCGACCTGGGCCACGCGGTGCGGCTGGCCGCGCGGGCCCTGAAGGACGTCGACGCCGAAGGGTGGGGCGTGGAGATCGGCAGCCCGCTGTCCACACTGGTGCTCGCCCACGTGGCGATGGGCCGCACCGAGGAGGCGGGCGCCTGGCTCCAGCTCCCGGCCGCCGCCGGGCGCCACCACGGCAGCCGGTTCGCCCTCCAGTACCGCTACGCCCGCGCCCACCACCACCTCGCCGCCGACCGCCCGCACGCCGCCCTGCGCGACTTCGTCGACTGCGGCGCGCTGATGCGGCGCTGGAGCCTGGACGCGCCGGGACTGGCCCTGTGGCGGGTCGGCGCGGCCGAGGCGCTGCTGCGGCTGGGCGACCACACCCGGGCGAAGGCGCTGATGGACGAGCAATGGGCGCTGCTGGCGGGCAACCGCACCGGCCGCAGCGCCGGGATCGCGCTGCGGCTGTGCGCCGCGGTCGCGCGGCCGGAGCAGCGGCCGACGCTGCTGCGCCAGTCCGCGGAGATCCTCCAGGGCTGCGGCGACCGCTACGAGCTGGCCCGGACCATGGCCGACCTCGCCGACGCCCACGAGGCGGTCGGGGAGAGCGCGCGGGCCCGGCACGCCTCGCGCAAGGCGCTGCGGCTCGCCCAGGCGTGCGGCGCCGCCGGCATCGTCAGCCGGCTGCGCCCCGCGCAGAGCGCGGAGCCGGCCGCCGCCGACGAGGTCCGGGCGCCGCGGTCCGCGGCGAGCCCGGCTGCCGTGCCGGCCGACCCGATCAACGAGCTGAGCCGGGCGGAGAGCAAGGTGGCCGCGCTGGCGTCGATGGGATACTCCAACCGGGAGATCGGCGACCGCCTGCACGTCACCATCAGCACGGTGGAGCAGCATCTGACGCGGGTCTACCGGAAGTTGAACGTCAACAGCCGCGAGGACCTGCCGACCGCAGGGCTCCAGCCGATGGTGCCCTGCTGAGCACAGCGGCCGGCCCGGCGCCGCGGGGCGGGGGAGCCCCGACCGGGCTCCCCCGCAAAGCAGCGCTCGTACGGTCCGGCGCCGCGGCCGGCCGGCGGCAGGTCGCGGGCGCCGGTCAGCGCACGCCATGGCGCTCCAGGACGTCGGCGGCGCGGGTGGTGCCGCCCGCCTGCCGGATGTGCTCGCGCATCGCGGCCAGGCTCGCGCGCACCTGCGGGTCGTCCGCCACCGAACCGACGGCGTCCAGCAGCACGTCGCCGGTCAGGTCGTCGCCGCCGGGCACCTCGGTGCCCAGGCCCAGCGACACCGCCTGACGGGCCACCAGCTGCTGTTCGCGGGCCTGCGCGGCCAGCACCAGCGGTGTGCCGCAGACCAGCGCCTCCATCACGCTGCCCATGCCCGCCTGGCAGACGAACGCCCGCGCGTGCGGCAGCACCGCCAGGTGCGGCATCCAGCGGTGCACCTCCACCTGCGGGGGCAGCGGGCCGAGTTCGGCCGGGTCGACGCCCGCGCGCCCGACGGTCAGCACCACGTGCCAGGGGCTGTCCGCGAACGCCTTCACGCAGGTGCGGAAGAACTCCGGGCGGTTGCCGTAGGAGGTGCCGAGCGAGACCAGCACCACCGGCCGGCCGTCCGCCGGCGGCTGCCACCCCGAGGGCGCGGCCGTGTCCAGGCACGGCCCGACGAACACGTGCCGGTCGTCGAACGACTCGCCGCCGGGCTGGAAGGCGCGCGGGAAGAACGCCATGCGCAGGCCGCGGAAGCCGGTGACGAAGTCGAGCGGGGAGACGTCGGCGGCACCGTACGCGGCCAGCAGCGCGGTCAGTTCCTCGCGGAAGCGCCGCACGGCCGGGCGCTGCCCGGCGCCCTCCTCGGCGCCGCCCTGGAGCATGGCCGCCAGGGAGAAGCCCGGGTTGCTGGTGCGCTGCGGCAGGAAGACCGGGGACACCTCCACCGCGGGTGCCTGCCACAGCCGCGCCAGCAGCCGGCCGGCGGGGTTCATCGTCGTGTCGTAGACCACCACATCGGGCCGCTCGTCGGCGAAGTGGCCGGTGAGCACCGGCAGCAGCGCCGCGGACTCGGTGATCGCCGCGGTCATCGCCAGCGGCAGCCAGTCCGGCGAGTCGCCCGGCGCGGCGGCCGCGAAGTCCGCGACACCCGGCTCGTACAGCAGCGTCCGCGCACCCGTGGCGGCGGCCTCGGCGGCGAACCGCTCGGTCGTGGCGTACGTCACCTGGTGGCCGCGGCGCACCAGTTCGGCGGCGACGGGCAGCGTGGGGCGGATGTGCCCGTGGGCGGGGACGGTGAAGAAGAGGTAGCTGCGCGGGTGCGTCAAGGGGACTCCTCGGAATTCGGGGGCCGGCGCGGCCGCTCGCGTGCCTGCCGTGGCCGGCGCGCGTGCCGGCCCGCCGCATTCCGGTCCACCGGTCCGTCGTGGAATCCGGGTCCGGTCCGATGAAAGGCGGAACACCGGAGAACGCCGGGAACTCCCGGGAGAATCGGGGCAGAATGCGGGCGGAGGCAATGCGGGCGAACGGAATACGGCGGACGGAATGCGGGGCGGCGAGGCCGGCGGCCCGGTCGCCGGGCGCGCAGGGCGTTCCGCCCGCTTGCCCGGACGATAGCGGTGCCACTGTAATGGGCGCCGCGAGCGGCGGTCCATACCCTTATCCGCGGCGCGGGGGCCGCCGGGGTAGGGGGTCCTAAGGGTTCAGCTCGGGTGGGGGTGGCTCCGTAGGTTCAGTACGGGGCGGGTCGCGAGGGGCGCGTTCCGGCCTGCTGGCTGCGGCGACGCGGTACGGGACCCACCGGTCCCGGCGCGCGGGCCGCGGTCGCGGCCGACCGCCCCACCGGCGCACCGGCCGGACGAACCCGGAGAAGGGATGGCAGGGGTGGAAGTCAGTCTCATGGGCCTGGCGGGAATGGGCTGGATAGCGAAGTCGCTGACCGCCGCCGCGGAACTCGATCTCGCCGAACACCTCGAGGGCAGGCCGATGACGGCCGAGGAACTCGCCAAGTCGACCGACACCCACCCGGAGACACTGGACGCGCTGCTGCGGATTCTCTCCGCGCTCGGCGTCTTCCAGCGCGAGGAATCCGGGGTGTACCGCAATTCCGCGCTGTCCGCACAACTCCGCGACGCGCACCCGCAGTCCATGCGGCACTACGTGATGCTGTCGGGCGGCCTGTACGCCGACACCTTCACCGCCCTGCCGCACACCCTGCGCACCGGCGAGTCCGCGTTCCGGCACCTGCACGGCACCCGCATCTACGAGTACCTCGAAGCGCACCCCGCCGACGCCGACCTGTACGACCGGGCGATGGCGGACCTGGCCCGCCCGGTCGCCGCGACGCTCGCCGACGCCTACGACTTCACCGACGTGCGCAGCGTGCTCGACGTCGGCGGCAACACCGGGGAACTCCTCAAGGGCCTGCTCACCGCCCACCCGCACCTGACCGGCGTCTGCCTGGACCGCCCCGACGTGTGCACCCGGGCCGCCGCCGAACTGGCCGCCGCCGACCCCGGACTCGCCGCCCGGCTCACCTACCACCCCGGCGACTTCCGCACCGAGGTCCGCGCCGGCGCCGACCTCTACACCGTCAAGAACGTGCTCCACAACTGGAACCACGACAACAGCGTGGTCATCCTCGGCCGCATCCGCGAGGCCATGGAGCGCACCGCCGCCGACCGGCCGGGCGGCGTACGGCCCCGACTGCTGGTCATCGAGCCGCTGATCGAGTCCGGCCTGGACTGGATGCGCGTGCTGTTCCAGATGGTCGTCTGCGAGGACGGCACCCGCGGCCGCACCGACGAGGTGCAGCGCGCCCAGATCACCGAGGCCGGCCTGGACGTGCTGGACACGCTGCGGCTGTCGACCGGGCACACGGTCCACATCTGCGCCGCCGACCGCTGAACCGGCCCGCTGAGCCGACCGCCGAGCCGCTCGCCGAGCAGCCCTGACCAGTAGACCGCTAAGGAGCCCCTGCCGTGACTGTGCCGCAGTCCCTGCTGACCAGCGCGCCGCCCGCCTGGAAGGTCCTCAACGACGGCGGCGACGAACCCCTCGTGCTGGCCGTGGACTTCGCCGTCTCCGGCCGCCCGGAGTCCACGTTCAAGGAACTGGCCTGCCTGCTCGACCCCTGCACCCCGCTGTGGGAGACCCGGCAGCCCGAGCCGGCGCAGGCCCGCACCTTCGGCGGCGAGGACTTCGCGGCGTACTGGGCGGAGGCGGTGCGCGGCACCGGCCGCCCGGTGCGCGCGGTGCTCGGGTACTGCGTCGGCGCGCTGTACGCCGGGCGCCTGGCGCAGCTGCTGGCCGCCGAGCAGGACGCGGCACCGGCCGTGGTCCTGTTCGACCCCGAGCCGCCGAGCCCGGCGGGGATGACCGCCGACTTCCGCGCCGCGGTGGCCCGGCTGTCGTCGGTGCTGAGCCCGGAGGAGTCGGCGCTCGCCGCGCAGGCCGCCGAGGAGGCCGCCCGCGACAGCGGCAGCATCGCCGCGCTCGGCACCACGCTCACCGGGATCTTCTCCGACATCGCCGGGGCCGCCTTCACCCGGGCCGGGCTGGACGCCGAACTCGCCGACGAACTCAGCACCGCCTACCAGGCGTTCGTCTCCTACATCGCGGCCGCCGGGGACTTCGACCCGGTCACGTCCTGGGCCGGCGCCACCGCGCTGACCACCTCCCGCACCGACCCGCACGCCCGCCACGCCGGGCAGCGCCGCTTCGTCGAGGCCGACCACGACGACATCCTGCGCAGCCAGGCCACCGCTGACCTGCTCACCGACCTGCTCGGCTGACCCCGCGGCGCGCGGCCGCGACAACGCCGACCCCCGACCGCCGATCACCTCCCACCGACCCGCCACCCACCGACCACCGGACACCGGACGACCGACCGACCACCGGGCCACTTGGCACCAGCGAAAGGGTGAACCACCGTGCAGCCAGCAGAGAAGGCGAGACCCGCCGACGGCGCCGCGGCGGCGCTGCTCGCCGCACTGACCCGCAAACGGCGGCTGGACGCGGCCACGCCCAAGGAGAGCGCCCTGTGGCTGCTCGACCGGCTGCTGCCCGACGCCGGTGTCAACAACGTGCCGCTCGCCGTCCGGGTGGAGGGCCGGCTGGACCCGGCGGCGCTGCACTCCGCCGTCGAGGCCGTTGTCCGCCGCCACGAAGTGCTGCGCACCGCCTACCTCGACCGACAGGCGGGCCTGGTCCGCGAGGTGCTCGACCCCGACACCCCCGCACCGCGCCCCGAGGTGCACACCATCGGCGACGACGGGCTGGACAAGGCGCTGCGCGCGTTCGCCGCGGACCCGATCGCCTGCGACGGCCGGCTCATGCTGCGCGTGGCGGTCTTCCGCGGCCCCGCGGCCGACACCCTCGCCGTGGTCGTCCACCACCTCGTCTTCGACGCGCTGTCCGTACCGGGCCTGGTCGCCGAACTGGCCGCCGCCTACGACGCGTTCGCCGCCGGCCGGCCGCTGCCGGACGAGCTGCGCGCCGCCGTACCCGCGCTGCGCGCCGCCGAGCCGACGCCGGACAGCCTCGCGTACTGGCGCACCGCGCTGGACGGCTTCGACCCGGCCGGCCTCGACCTGGACTGCGCGGCCCCGGCCCCCGCCCGGCCGGATCTGGCGGGCGACACGGTGCTCCAGGTCCTGGACGACGAGACCCGGGACCTGGTGCGCGGCCTTCAGCGCACCCTGCGCGCGCCCGAGGCCGTGGTGCTGCTGGCCGCGTTCGGTGTGCTGCTGGCCGCGCACGGGGCCGGGCCGGACCTGGTCGTCGGCTCGCCGGTCAACATCCGGCCGCCCGAGGCGCAGTCCGCGATCGGCTACCACGTCAACACCGTGCCGCTGCGGCTGGCCGTCACGGCCGACCGCGGCTTCCGCGACCTGGTGAAGGACGCGCGCACCGCCTTCTTCGGCGCGCTCGCCCACAGCGACGTGCCCGTCGACGCCCTCGCCCACGAGACCCGGCGCGAGACCACATCCTGGCGTGACACGCTCTTCCAGCACATGTTCAACTACGTGCCGGCGGCGCCCGAGGCGGACCTCACCCTCGGCGGGCTGCCGGCCACGCCGCTGCACGTCGAGACCGGCTACAGCAAGTTCGACGTCGAGCTGTTCGTGCAGTCCGCCGCCGACCGGATCGGCCTGCGCCTGCTGTACTGCACGGATGTGCTCGACCGGGCCGACGCGGAGGCCCTGGCCCGGCGGTACGCGGCCCTGCTGCACACCGTCGCGGCCGAACCGGACCGGCCGGTGGGCGAGTTGGACGTGTGGAGCGCCGCCGACCGCGCGCTGCCCGGCGCCGGCACCGTCCGTTCGGCGGCCACCGCCGCGGTGGAGGCCGACCGCGACCTCGACGCCTTCCGGGTCCTGGCCGGCGGCCCGGCCCTGGGCCTGCCGGACGCGGCTGCCTGGGCGGCCGCGAACGGCGGCTACCCGTACGTCGTGCACCCGCTGGACGCCCGGCACACCGCCGTGGCCGGCCCCGGCGGCAACCGGCTGCCGGCCGGGGTGCGCGGCGAGGTGTGCCTCGTCCGGGCCGACGGCGCCACCCATGTGCCCACCGGCTGGATCGGCCGGCTGCGGCACGACGGCGCCTTGGAGCTGTACGGCCGCGCGGACCGCGTCTGCCGCCCGTACGGCCGCGTCCTGCACCCGGAGCGGGTGGAGGCCGCCCTGCGCGCGCACCCGGAGGTCACCGCCGCCGCGGTGGTCCCCGCGGGCGGGGAGACGATCGCGTTCGTCACCGCCCCCGACCGGCCGGGCCTGGCGGACTCCGTGGCCGCGCACGCCGCCCGGCTGCTGCCGCGCGCCGCACTCCCGGCACGGGTGGTGCGCACCGACGTGCTGCGGCTGCGCCCGGACGGCACACCGGACGCCGAGGAACTCCTGGCGCTGGCCGCGCGGCAACCGGCGGACGGCCAGGACGACAGCGACGGGCTCGTGGGCGAACTGCGCGGACTGTGGTGCGAGCTGCTCGGTGTGGAGACGGCCGCGGCGGACGCCAACTTCTTCGCGCTGGGCGGGCACTCGCTGCTCGGCGCCCACCTGGTGCGGCGCGTCGAGGAAGTGACCGGGACCCGGCTGAAGCTGGCCGACCTCTTCGACAGCCCCACCCCCGGCAGCCTCGCCCGGCACCTGCGGGCGCTGCGCGACGACGCCTGAGCGCCGCCACCTCACAGCCGTAACACGACCGACCGCGCCACCGACCACCCTGAGGGCCACGCAAGTGGCAGGACCCTCGCCGTTCCCCCCGACGGCGAGGGTCCCCGGGCCGTCCGGCCGCCGCGGAACTCGCGTGAAGAAGAAAGACGACGGGAGCCAAGAACGTGTCCGAACACCGTGGCAGCGCAGCCGGCTTCGCACTGTTCTCGCCGCCGGAGGCCGTACTGCCCTGGGTCCTGAGCGGGCCCGGCGCCGCCGCCGTGCGCGCGCGTGCCGCGGCCCTGCACCGGTACGCCGCCGAGGCCGGCACCTGGGACCCGGCCCGCGTCGGACACGCCCTCGCCGCCGCTGACGCGGCCGCGGCCGCCGACGCCGGTCCGGCCGCGGGCGCGTACCGCGCCGTGGTGCTGGCCGGCGACCGCACCCCGACTCTGGAGGCGCTGGACGCGCTGGCCGACGGGACCGGCCACCCCGCGCTGACCGCCGGCGCACCGCTCGCCGCCCCCGGCGGCGGCCCGGTGTTCGTCTTCCCCGGCCAGGGCCCGCAGTGGGCCGGCATGGCGAGCGAACTCATGGCGACCGCACCGGTGTTCGCCCGCCGGATGCACGAGTGCGCGGACGCCCTCGACCCCTACCTGGACCATTCGCTGCTCGACTCCGTGACGGGTGCGCCGGGCGGCCCCGCGCTCACCGGCGCCGACGTGGTGCAGCCCGCGCTGTTCTCCGTCATGGTCGCGCTGGCCGGCCTGTGGCGCGCGGCGGGCGTCGAACCGGCGGCCGTCCTCGGCCACAGCCTCGGCGAACTCGCCGCCGCGCACGTCGCCGGGGCGCTGTCCCTGGACGACGGCGCCCGGGTCGTGGCCCGCTGGAGCCAGGCGCAGGCCACCCTGGCCGGCCGCGGCGACATGGTGTCGGTGCTGCTGCCCGCCGCCGAAGTCGCCGACCTGCTCCAGCAGCGCTGGCCCGGACAGCTCGTCGTCGCTGTGGAGAACAGCCCCGGCGCGACCGTCGTCTCCGGGGACAGCGACGCGGCAGCCGACCTGGTCGCGCACCTCACCGCCGGCGGCGTCCACGCCCGGCGGGTCGACGTCGGGCTCGCCGCGCACTCCCCGCACACCGACGCCATCCTCGACCGCGTCCGGGCGGACATCGCGCCCATCCGGCCGACCGCACCGCGTATCCCCGTCTACTCCTCCGTCCTCGGCGGCGCGCTGGACGGCACCCCCATGGACGCCGACTACTGGGTCCGCAACCTGCGCTCCACGGTCCGCTTCGCCGACGCCCACCGGGCGGCGCTGGCCGCCGGGCACCGCACCCTGATCGAGGTCAGCCCGCACCCGGTGCTCACCACCGCCATGGAGGTCACCGCCACCAGCGCCGCCGTGCCCGCCGCGGTGCTGGGCACCCTGCGCCGCGGCGAGGGCGGCCCGGCCCGCTTCACCGCCTCCCTCGCCGAGTACTGGGTCGCCGGCGGCGCCACCGATCTGGGCGCCCTGCTGCCCGCCGATCAGAAGCCGCCGCTGCCGCTGCCCGCGGCCGTGCGCACCGGCGGCCCCGACGCCGCCGGGTCCCGTACGACGCCGTCGGACGCGCTGCGGGACCGGCTCGGTCCGCTGGATTCGGCCGAGCGCCGCGCGCACCTGCTGGAGGCGGTGCGGGACGCCGTGGCCGCGGCCGGCACCCCCGGGGACGGGGACGGGGACGGGGACGGAGACGGGGACGGGGCCGCGGACACCGCCGCCGTGGACGCCGGGCGGACCTTCCGCGACCTCGGCATCACCTCGCTCGCCGCCGTCGCCATCCGCGACCGCCTCACCACCGCGACCGGCCTGCGGCTGTCCCCGACCGTCGTCTTCGACCACCCCACGCCGGACGCGCTCGCCGCCCACCTGGACGCCGAACTGTTCGGCGCCGCCGACCCGGGGCAGCAGGCCGCGGCCGGTCCCGTCGCGCGCCCGGACGAGCCGATCGCGATCGTGGGCATGGCCTGCCGCTACCCCGGCGGCGTGGCCTCACCCGCCGGGCTGTGGGACACCGTCGCCGCCGGCACCGACGCGGTCGGCGGGCTGCCCACCGACCGCGGCTGGAACCTCGCCGACGGCTACGACCCCGAACTGCGCGCCCCCGGCACGTTCTCCCAGCACGAGGGCGGATTCCTCCACGACGCGGCCGAGTTCGACGCGGAGTTCTTCGGGATCTCCCCGCGCGAGGCACTGGCGATGGACCCGCAGCAGCGGCTGGCCCTGGAGGCCGCCTGGGAGGCCGTCGAGGACGCCGGGCTGGACGCCCGCGCCCTGAAGGGCTCCCGCACCGGGGTGTACCTCGGCCTCATCGCGCAGGACTACGGCCCGCGCACCGGAGAGCCCACGGAGCGGGCCGGCGCGCTGGAAGGGCACCTCTTCCTCGGCAGCACCGGCAGCGTCGCCTCCGGGCGGCTGTCCTACGTACTCGGCCTGGAGGGGCCCTCGCTGACGATCGACACCGCCTGCTCGTCGTCGCTGGTCGCCCTGCACGCGGCCTGCCAGTCCCTGCGGACCGGCGAGTGCGACCTCGCACTCACCGGCGGCGTCACGGTGATGCCGAGCACCGGCATGCTGGTCGAGTTCTCCCGCCAGCGCGGCCTGTCCCCGGACGGCCGCTGCAAGGCGTTCTCGGCCGGCGCCGACGGCTTCGGGCTGGCCGAGGGTGTCGGGATGGTGCTGGTGGAGCGGTTGTCGGAC
>NZ_JBYIRM010000034.1:0-89462 GCF_057708105.1 Actinacidiphila sp. bgisy144
GTGCCGTTCCGGTGACACCGCCGCGCCGGGCCGTCTCAGGTGCCGGGCCCAGCGCCGATGCGGGCCCCGGAGCCGGTTAGGCTCGTCCTGATAAAGACGAGAAGACATCTCAGAAGGAGACAACGTGCCGTCCATCGACGTCGTCGTAGCCCGGGAAATCCTCGACTCGCGAGGCAACCCCACCGTCGAGGTCGAGGTCGGCCTCGACGACGGCAGCACCGGCCGCGCCGCGGTCCCGTCCGGCGCCTCCACCGGTGCCTTCGAGGCCCTCGAACTGCGGGACGGCGACAGCGACCGCTACCAGGGCAAGGGCGTGCGCAAGGCGGTCCTGTCGGTCAGCGACCAGATCGGCCCCGAGCTGGTCGGGTACGACGCCACCGAGCAGCGCCTCATCGACCAGGCCATGCTCGACCTGGACGCCACCCCGGACAAGTCCTCGCTGGGCGCCAACGCCATCCTGGGCGTCTCGCTGGCCGTCGCCCACGCCGCCTCCGAGGCGTCGGACCTGCCGCTCTTCCGCTACCTCGGCGGCCCGAACGCGCACGTGCTGCCGGTCCCGATGATGAACATCCTCAACGGCGGCTCGCACGCGGACTCCAACGTCGACATCCAGGAGTTCATGATCGCCCCGATCGGCGCCGAGTCCTTCTCGGAGGCCGTCCGCTGGGGTGCCGAGGTCTACCACACCCTCAAGGGCGTGCTGAAGTCCCGCGGCCTGTCCACGGGCCTGGGCGACGAGGGCGGCTTCGCGCCGAACCTCGGTTCCAACCGCGAGGCGCTCGACCTCATCGTCGAGGCCGTCAAGCAGGCCGGCTACGTGCCCGGCCAGGACGTCGCGCTCGCGCTCGACGTGGCCGCCTCCGAGTTCTACAAGGACGGCAAGTACCAGTTCGAGGGCGGCGAGAAGTCGGCCGCCGAGATGACCGAGTACTACGAGGAGCTGGTCGCCTCCTACCCGCTGGTCTCCATCGAGGACCCGCTGTTCGAGGACGACTGGGACGGCTGGAAGGTGCTCACCGACCGCCTGGGCACCAAGGTGCAGATCGTCGGCGACGACCTGTTCGTCACCAACCCCGAGCGCCTCCAGAAGGGCATCGACAACGACACGGCCAACGCGCTGCTGGTGAAGGTGAACCAGATCGGCTCGCTGACCGAGACGCTGGACGCCGTCGAGTTGGCGCAGCGCAACGGCTACAAGTGCATGATGTCGCACCGCTCCGGCGAGACCGAGGACGTCACCATCGCCGACCTGGCCGTCGCCACCAACTGCGGCCAGATCAAGACCGGTGCCCCGGCCCGCTCCGAGCGCGTCGCGAAGTACAACCAGCTGCTGCGCATCGAGGAGATCCTCGACGACGCCGCGGTCTACGCCGGCCGCAGCGCCTTCCCGCGCTTCAAGGGCTGAGCCGGCGGCCGGCCGCGGGCCGGCCGCCGTGGGGCTGACGATCCGTCAGCCTGCGGACGTCCCCGCACCCGGTCCCGTACCGTGGGGCGGGGACGTACGCATCTGACCGTCAGCAGGACGGCGAGGGGAGTCACGGCGTGGGGTCGGACCGCTTCTCTGACCGCTTCACCACCGCGGCCCGGCTCAAGGCCATCGGCCAGGAGGCGCAGGCGCGCGTCTACCGTGCCGCGGCCCGCCGCCCGGTGCGGCGCAACAAACTCACCGGGCGCGCGGCGCTGCTGGCGCTGGTGCTGTGCGCGCTGGTGGTCGCCCTGGCCTACCCGACCCGGCAGTACATCGCCCAGCGCGCCGACATCGCCGACCAGCGGCGGGCGGCGCGGCAGGCGAAGCAGAAGGTCGAGGAGCTGCGCGAGGAGAAGGCGCGCTGGCAGGACCCGGACTACGTCCGCACCCAGGCCCGCGCCCACCTGCACTTCGTGCTGCCCGGCGAGACCGGCTACTCGGTGGCGGGCGGCGCCGCAGTCGACTCCGACCCCGCCGCCGAGCGCCGGGCCACCGACGAGGCGGCCGCGCACCGCCCGTGGTACGACAACATGTGGGACGGCGTCGACCAGGCCGACGCGGCCGCCGCCCCCCGGCACTGACCGCGCCCGGCCCGTACGCCGCAGTCCGGCACTTCCGCACCCCGTACGCCCGTACGTACTCCGCACTCCGTACCTCCGCACCCCGTAGAGCAGAACGGTTCATGGACACCACCCCGGAACACACCCCGCCCACCGAGGCCGACGTCGAGGCCGTCCGCGCGCAGCTCGGCCGCGAGCCGCGCGGGCTGCGCGCCGTCGCGCACCGATGCCCCTGCGGCAACCCGGACGTCGTGGAGACGGCGCCCCGGCTTCCGGACGGCAGCCCCTTCCCGACGACGTACTACCTCACCTGCCCGCGCGCGGCCTCCGCGATCGGCACCCTGGAGGCGGACGGCGTCATGAAGCGGATGACCGCCCGGCTGGCCGAGGACGAGGAGCTGGCCGCGGGCTACCGCGCCGCCCACGAGGACTACCTCGCCCGCCGCGACGCCATCGAGGTGCTGCCGGGCTTCCCCAGCGCGGGCGGCATGCCCGACCGCGTCAAGTGCCTGCACGTGCTCGCCGCCCACTCGCTGGCCGCGGGCCCGGGCGTCAATCCGCTCGGCGACGAGACGCTGGCGATGCTGCCGGAGTGGTGGGCCAGGGGCTCGTGCACCGCGGGCACGGCCGCCGCGCCCGCCGCCGGGGAAGGGGCCGCGCAGTGACCGTACGGGTGGCCGCCGTGGACTGCGGCACGAACTCGATCAGGCTGCTGGTCGCCGACATCGACCCGGCCACCGGCGCTTTGACCGACCTGGACCGGCGGATGCGGATCGTCCGGCTCGGCCAGGGCGTGGACCGCACCGGCCGGCTCGCGCCGGAGGCGCTGGAGCGGACCTTCGCCGCCTGCCGGGAGTACGCCGAGGTGATCGCCGGGCACGGGGTGCCGCCGGAGCGGGTCCGCTTCGTGGCGACCTCCGCGTCGCGCGACGCGGAGAACCGCGACGAGTTCACCGCCGGGGTGCTCTCGATCCTCGGGGTGCGCCCCCAGGTGATCTCCGGCGCCCAGGAGGCGGAGTACTCCTTCACCGGCGCCACCCGGGAGCTGACCGGCTCCGGCGGCCCACAGCCGCCGTACCTGGTGGTGGACATCGGCGGCGGCTCCACCGAGTTCGTGCTCGGCGAGCGCGAGGTGACCGCCGCCCGCTCGGTGGACATCGGCTGCGTACGGCTGACCGAGCGGCACCTGGTGTCCGGCGGCGTGGTCGCGGACCCGCCGACCCCGCAGCAGATCGCCGAGGTCACTGCCGACATCGACGCGGCGCTCGACCAGGCGGCCGCCGCGGTGCCCCTGGACCGCGCCCGCACCCTGGTGGGCCTGGCCGGCTCGGTCACCTCGATCTCCGCGATCGCCCAGGACCTGCCCGGCTACGACCCGGCCGCGATCCACCACTCCCGGGTCGGGATCGAGCAGGTCCGCGAGATCACCGCCCGCCTGCTGGCCGCCACCCACGCCGAGCGCGCCGCGATCCCCTCGCTGCACGAGGGCCGGGTCGACGTGATCGCCTCGGGCGCGCTGATCCTGCTGCGCATCATGGAGCGCACGGGCGCGAAGGAGGTCGTGGTGAGCGAACACGACATCCTCGACGGGATCGGTTTCGCCGCAGCGGGGTAAGCAAGCGCTCGGAAAGTATTCCGCATCACAGCGGGCGGCTGGTGACTGGCTGCGCTACGTACGGGTAACTTCAGCAGTCCCGCCGCCTCGAAGAGGAGTGTCGCGATGCCCGAAGCCGTCATCGTCTCAGCCGCCCGCTCGCCCATCGGGCGCGCCTTCAAGGGCTCGCTCAAGGAGCTGCGCCCGGACGACCTGGCCGCCACGATCATCAGGACCGCGCTGGAGAAGGTGCCCCAGCTCGACCCGCGGGACATCGAGGACCTGATGCTCGGCTGCGGCCTGCCCGGCGGCGAACAGGGCTTCAACATGGCCCGGATCGTGGCGGTGCGGCTGGGCATGGACCACCTGCCGGGCTGTACGGTCACCCGCTACTGCTCCTCCTCGCTCCAGACCACGCGGATGGCGCTGCACGCCATCAAGGCGGGCGAGGGCGACGTCTTCGTCTCGGCGGGCGTGGAGATGGTCTCGCGGTTCACCAAGGGCAACTCCGACACCCTGCCGGACACGATGAACCCGCTCTTCGACGAGGCGCGGGCGCGTACGGACAAGCGGGCCGAGGAGGGCGGCGGCCACTGGCACGACCCGCGGGAGGACGGCGCGGTCCCGGACGCGTACATCGCGATGGGCCAGACCGCGGAGAACCTCGCGGCGCTCAAGGGCGTCAGCCGCCAGGAGCAGGACGAGTTCGGCGTGCGCTCGCAGAACCTCGCCGAGCAGGCGCTCGCGAACGGCTTCTGGGAGCGCGAGATCACCCCTGTGACGCTCCCGGACGGCACCGTGGTCGCCAAGGACGACGGACCGCGCGCGGGGGTCACCATGGAGGGCGTGGCGGGCCTGAAGCCGGTCTTCCGCCCCGACGGCACCGTCACCGCCGGGAACTGCTGCCCGCTCAACGACGGCGCCGCCGCCCTGGTGGTCATGTCCGACACCAAGGCGCGCGAGCTCGGCATCACCCCGCTGGCCCGGGTGGTCTCCACCGGCGTCTCCGGGCTCTCCCCGGAGATCATGGGGTACGGCCCGGTGGAGGCGTCCAAGCAGGCGCTGAGGCGGGCGGGCATGTCCATCGGCGACATCGACCTGGTGGAGATCAACGAGGCGTTCGCCGCCCAGGTCATCCCCTCCTACCGCGACCTGGGCATCGACCTGGACCGGCTGAACGTCAACGGCGGCGCGATCGCGGTCGGCCACCCCTTCGGCATGACCGGCGCCCGGATCACCGGCACGCTGCTCAACAGCCTCCAGTTCCACGACAAGCAGTTCGGCCTGGAGACGATGTGCGTCGGCGGCGGCCAGGGCATGGCGATGGTGATCGAGCGGCTCAGCTGAGGTGAGCGGCGGCCGCCGAGCTGCGCGTTGTGACCGTGCGCGACGAGACGGCTTCCTTGGGTACGCAGTGTGATATAAGTCGCAACCAAATTGCCCCCGGGACGTGATTTTCCCGGGGGCGTTGGCATTTCACCTGGTCACCGATGGTGTGTCGGGAACGGGCGGGCGGGCAGAACCGGTCAATCCATGACGTTCCGCACTGCAAAGGCCAGGGGTTTACCGGCAGAGTGAGGGAGAGGGAAGTTTCGCCCGCCTCCCCGGTGGGCATTGCTCGGGTCGCATCAGTCGGGAGTAGCTCAGTGAATGTGAACTTCACCGTCCTGCTGGTCGCCGCGGGGCTCGCCGCGGCCGCGGGTGCCGCAGCCCTGCTCACCGCCCGCGGTACGCGCCGGGAGCTGTCCGCCCTGCGGCGCGAGCTGGCCGGGCTGAGCGTCCCGGCCCCCCGCGACAGCACGCGGGACATCCGCACCGCCGTCGCCGAGGCGCTCGCCGACGAGCGGGAGCGCGAACTCGCCGAGGCGCGCGCCTTCTGGGCCGAGCAGGAGGCCCGGGACAGCGCCGGCGACAGCGTCCTGCCGCGCGGCCCCTACGGCGCGTCCGGCGACCCGGCCGCACCGCGCGACTACGAGGTCCCGCCGGTGCTGCCCTACCTGCCGCGCCAGTCCGACTTCGCCGGGATCGAGCCCGGCGGCCCGGACCCGGTGGCCTACGAGGCGGCCCTCGACGCGGTGGCCGACGCGGCCGCCGACGCCGAGGCCGCGGACGCCCCCGAGGCCGTGCGCCCGGCGCCCGGCGCCATCCCGCACCCCTCCGGCCCGGACTTCGCGCCCTCCCCGGTGGTCGCCTCGCCGGACCAGACCGCGGACCGCCTCTCCGACCTCGCCGACGGCCGTATCCCGCTGTCCGACGTCCGCCCCGGCCCGCTCGGCACCCTCGACGTCTACGTCTTCGCCGACGGCACCACGCTGTGCATGACCCCCGGCCACCGCGAGACCGCCCTGAAGCTCTCCGAGGCCCTCGACCGCGGCGACACCCCGGTGCTGCGCGGCGGCTCCGCGATAGCCGGCGCCTACGCCCTCACCTTCGCCTACGGCGACGACGAGGCCGTGTACGTCCTGGCCGACCGCGTCGTCGCCTCGCTCTGACGCCCGCCGGCCGGACCGGGTAGGGCCGCCGGGTGCGGGGCTCAGCCGATCCGGTGCGCGGCCGCCGCCACCTTCTCCCGCGCCTCCGCGGTGACCGCCGCCGCCCGCTCGGGCCCGACCGCGTCCAGCGCCGCCGCCAACTCATGGCCGGCCACCGCGAGTTGGTCGCCCACCACGAACATCCCGTCGTTCGGCATGAGGTGCGGCTCCCGGTCGGGGAACTCCAGCGCCTCGGCCTGCGCGGCCAGCCAGCGGGCCAACTCCAGCCCCTGCGCGGCGGCTCCGCCCTGGAGCTTGCGTTGCGGCAGCGACCGCAGCCGCCCGGCGAGGCGGTCGACGGCGGCGGACAGCGCGGTGCGATCGGACATGCCCGCGACCTTACCCGCCGCATCCGCTCGTCCCGGACGGTTGTCAACGCCCCTGCGCTGCGGCACGGTGGGGTGACCGGAACCCCGACCGGAGGCGCTATGTACCTGACGCACTTCTCCGAGGAAACCCACCGGAACCTGCTCGACCACATCCCGCAGTGCACCGGCCGCGAGGTCGGCGACTGGCTGCGCACCCTCTCCGACGGCCCCTCCCTGCTGCGCTTCGACGAACGGGTGAGCTGGCTGCGCGGCGAGCACGCCCTGTCCTACGGCCACGCCAAGGCCCTGGTCCACGAGTTCGACCTGCGCCGCGCCCGCCGCAACCTCGGCTAGGGCCTGTCGTTTGGATCTCCGTGGGAGAAGGAGCGGGGTCCGGTGCGTGCAACTGCAAGGCGGAGGAGGGAGTCGACGCGGAGCGTCGGTGACCGACGAGAACGCAGCAGATGTGCGTGCCGGACCCCGCGACGCCGCGGAGATCCAAACGACAGGCCCTAGGAGCCCGGCCCGGGAGCGGACCGGCCCCGAAGCGGACCGGCCCGGGCGCCCGGTCGCTGCGGCGTCAGTCGCGCAGCAAGGAGACCAGGCGCAGGAGTTCGAGGTAGATCCACACCAGGGACAAGGTCAGCCCGAACGCGGCCAGCCAGGCGTGCTGCCGGGGCACCCCGCGGCGGACGCCCTCCTCGACCTGCTGGAAGTCCAGTGACAGGAAGAAGGCGCCCAGCAGGATGCCCAGCACGCAGAAGGCGATGCCGAGCCCCCCGGTGCGGATGCCCAGCGTGTCGCCGCCGCCGAAGGCGGAGAAGAGCAGGTTCACCACGATCGCGATCAGGAAGGCGACGGCGACGGCCATGCCGATCCTGCGGTAGCGGGCGGTCACCCGGACCAGCCGGGTCCGGTACGCCACCAGCATCCCGCAGAAGACCGCCGCGGTGCCGAGCACCGCCTGCACCGGCGCGCCCTGCCACTGCTCGTTGTAGGTGCGGCTGAGCACGCCGAGGAAGACGCCTTCGAAGAGGGCGTAGCCGACGATGAGGACGGGCGACGGGGACCGTTTGAAGCTCTGCACCATGGCGAGGACGAACGCGATGAGCGCGGCGCCGACCGCCAGGCCGTACCGCTCGGGCAGCGCGAACCAGCCGGCCAGCACACCGGCCACGACGGCGCCGAGCGTCACGGAGGTACGGGAGACGACGTCGCCCGTCGTCATCCGGCCGGTGCGCGCGGGCCCGGCGGCCGGGCGGGCGTAGGCCGCCTCCAGCTGGTCCGCCGTCAGGTCCCGCGGCTGCGCGGCCGCGCCGCCGCCCTCGGTGAAGCCGCGGCCGGTCAGCACGGGGTTGCTGCTCTTCATCACGGTCCTCCGCTGCCGCGCGGTGCGGCTGCCCCCAGGCTAAGCGGACGCCATGGGGGCCGCACGGCGGTGCTGCTCAGCGGTGGTGCTCAGCGGCGGCGCCACCGCCAGGGCAAGCGCCGGCGGGCGCGGGGCCGCGGCCGCGGGGCCGCCTCCTCGGGACCCGCCGCCGAAGCAGCGCCGTTCGGCGGGCCGCCCGCACGGCCGACGACGGCGCCACCGTCGGCGTCGCCGTCCTGCCCGATCGCGGTGAGCAGGTCGCGCGCCAGGTCGGTGTACGTCGGGTCCAGCCACGGGCACAGCAGCACCAGTCGGCAGAGCGAGCCCAGCACCGTCACCTCGCGGGTGCGGTGCGCCTTGGCCGCCGCGAGCATCCGCTCGGTGACCCGCAGCCCGACGTCCTCGCGCACCGCCGGGTCGACCCAGGCGGTCGCCACCATCGCGAACGCCGCCGCCTCGGCGAGCCAGTCCTCCGGGCCGCCGAGCAGGTCCAGCAGCACCGAGCGGCGCTCCGAGCCCGGCCACGGCTCGTCGGCCCGGTGGTGGGCGAGCCCCAGGCACGCGGACGTCTGCACCGCGCGCACCCACAGCTCGGGCCGGTACGCGCGCAGCCGGCGGCCCTGCGCGTCCTCGCGCGGCTCGGGCGGGTGGACCATCACGCCCAGCAGGTCCGCGAGCGGCAGCCCGGACAGCCGCACCCCGTGGTCGTAGGCGGCCGGGATGTGCGGCCAGGACACCACCGCGGTGTCCCGCACCAGCCGGGCGGCCTCCGCCGACGGCGCGGGCACCGCCGGGCGGGCCACCAGCCCGTCGTACGCCCACAGGGTGCGGCCGACCGCGCCGACAGGTTCGCGCGGGTCCGGCTCGCCCGCCGCGCGCTGCACCACCTCGCCGTAGGGGAAGGACATCAGGAAGGCCAGCACCGCGCTCGGCGGCTCGACCGCCGAGGAGGCCAGCCGCACCTGGCGGGTCCTGGCCCCCTCCGCGTCGGAGCTGCGCAGCAGTTGGTGCAGCACGTCGACGGTCGCCTCGGTGGCGTCCGCGACCGCGCCGAGCCACGGCTGCCCCTCGCTGTGCCGGGCCAGCACGGTCGCCGCGTAGGAGTGCTCGGGCCGCGTGCGCAGGAGGTCGGCGAGGGCCAGCAGGTGGGCGGGGTCGCGGTCGGCGGCGTACCGCACCCCCAGCAGCGCCGGGGCGGTCTGCGGGTCGTCCGGGCCCGCGGCGGCCGCCCGTTCGGCCCAGGGCAGGCCCTGCGCGGCGCGCCCGGTGGACGCGTACAGCTCGGCGATGTCGACCATCAAGGACACGTCGGAGGCGTCCCGGGCGATCTCCGCGCACCACACCCGCAGCGCGTCGTCGGGCCGCCCCGCCGCCCGCAGCGCGTAGCCGAGCATGATGCTCGGGATGTGGTCCGGCTGGAGCCGGTGCGCCTGGGCGGCCCAGCGCACCGCCTGGCCGGTGTCCCCGACCCGGCGGGCCAGCGCCGAGCCGATCGCGGCCAGCCGCGCGTCGCCCGGGTGGCGCGCGACCACGGCCGCGACCAGTTCGTGGAAGGGCCGCACCGCCTCCCGGCCGGCCGCGTCCAGCGGGTCGGGCAGCGCCGTCACCATGTGCGCGAGCGCCTGCGTCACCTGATCCGGCGACAGCCGCCCCGGCAGCGCGTCCTGGGTGAGCCAGGCGACGTGCGACCAGGGCCGGTCGTGGCGGGCCCGGATCGCCTTCGCGATCAGCAGCAGCGCCTCGCCCCACTCCCCGCAGGCGGCCAGCAGGTGCGCCCGGCAGACCGCCGCGCCGACGAACGGCCGGTCCGCCGGGAAGAGTTCCAGCGCCGCGGCCGGTCCGCCCGCGTGCCGGGCCAGCTCGGTGAGCGCCTCGTGCGCCTCGGGCAGCCGCGGGTCCGCGGCGAACGCGTTGCCCAGGTGGTCCGCGGCGTGCGCCAGCCCGCCGCCGTCCATGACCAGCCGGGCCAGCGCCACCTCGCCCTCGGCCGCGAGCCGTTCCTCGCCGCCGTCCTGGTACGGGTCCGCGCCCTGCGTGTGCTGCTCGTCCATCCGCCCCCACCCCTCGCTCCCCGCGCGGGCCCCGCACCGTACGCCGCCGGAACTCCGCCGGGCCGCACCCTCGGCCGCGCCCCCCTGGCGCCGCCCGTGCGGTGTCCCCGGCGGTCCCGTGACCCGTGCGCGCCCACGATGCCGCCGGTGCAGACCGTAATACCCGCCCGCTCCGCCCCCGCACCGGGGTGGCCGTAAGCGCCACAGCGGTGACCTCACAGGTGTACGACCCGCCGGCACCTGCCGGTATGAGGTGGACGCCGAGGGCCGGGCGCGGTATCACTGAGGAGTGGATACGAACACGCGTTCGAGCATCAGGGAGCAGGTCATGCCACGCCCCGACCACATCCGCGCCCTGCACACGGCGCTGCTGACCGCCCTGCGCGGGCTGCCGGTCTTCCCGCTGTCGCGCACCAAACTCCCCGCCGTCCGCTCCCCGCACCGCGACGAGCCCCGCGCCGCCGACTGCCGCGGCGCGTGCGGCCGCCCCGGCCACGGCGTGTACGACGCCACCACCGACCCCGACCGCATCCGCGCCCTGTTCGCCCTCGCACCCTGGGCGACGGGCTACGGCATCGCGTGCGGCCGCGCCCCCCACCACCTCATCGGCCTCGACCTCGACGTCAAGCACGGCGCGGACGGCCCGGCCGCCCTGCGCGCCCTCGCCGCGCGGCACGCCTTCGCGATCCCGCGGACCGTCACCGTGCTCACCCCGAGCGGCGGCCGCCACCTGTGGCTGACCGCGCCCGGCCCGGTGCCCAACTCCGCCGGCCGGCTCGCCCCGGGCATCGACATCCGCGGCGCCGGCGGCTACGTCGTCGGGCCCGGTTCGCGCACCGTCGCCGGCCACTACCTGCTGGAGCCCGGCACCGCCCAGCACCCGCTGGCGGCGGCGCCCGCCGCGCTGCTGCTGCTCGCCGACCCGCCCCCGTCCCCCGAACCCCAGCCGGCAGCCCCGCCGCCGCCCAGCCCGCGCCACCCGGCCGAGAAGCGCGCCGCGGCCCTCATCCGCTTCGTCCTGGACTCCCAGGAGGGCGAGCGCAACGGCCGCCTCTTCTGGGCGGCCTGCCGCGCCTACGACGCCGGTCTCGGCGACACGCTGGCCCCGGCGCTGGTGACGGCCGCGGTCCACACCGGCCTGGGCGAGCGCGAAGCGGCGGCGACGGTGGCCTCAGCGGCCCGGCTGCGCGCCTCCGCGCAGCCATGAGCCGCGCCGGTGCGGGTCGTTCAGGGGCCGGCTGCGTCCGCGGCGGCCCCGTCCGCGGGGATGCGGCGGTGGATGTCCGCCAGCATGCCGCGCATCGTCACACGGAAGACCTCCGCCTGGTGGTCGCCGACGAAGGAGGTGTGCCCGAAGACCTCCAGGACGACCATGCCGTGCAGGCGCCCCCACGCGCCGAGGAACAGGGCGATCGCGGCGGGCGGCAGCTCTCCCGGGCCCACCGGCGGCAGGTCGCCCAGGTGCGCCAGCAGCCCCGCGGACAGCGCCGAGGCGTCGGCTGCGGCGAGCCGGTCCCGGCTGAAACCGTGGAACAACTCGCGGTGGAAGAGGGTGGCCATCCGGCGCACCGCCCGGGTGGTGTCGCCTTCGGCGGGAGCCGCGTAGCCCCGTAGCGGTGTACCGAACAGGAGCTGGAACCTCTCGGGGTGCGTCACCGCCCAGCGGCGGTAGCCCTCGGCCGCCACCACCAGCCGCGGCAGGTCCGCAGGGTCGGGCGCGCCGTCGAGGGCGGCCTGCACCGCGTCGGCCAGGTCCTCGTACTCCTTGACGATGAGGGCCGTGACCAGGGCGTCCCGGTTCGGGAAGTAGTGGTAAAGCGCCTGCACGGTCATGCCCAGGCCGCGCGCGACCGCCCGCAGGGACAGTGCCGCGGGACCCTGCTGGTCGATCTGCTGCTCGGCGGCCGCCAGGATCTCCCGGACCGCGGTGGTCCGCCGCCGTTCGCGCAGCGAGCGCGGGGCCGGCGCGGATGAGTCGTCCACGGGCATGGCGCGACCCTACCGCGCAGCCGGCCCGGCGATCCGCCGGGACGACCGGGGCCGGACCAGGCCCGGACCCCGCGCGGACCGAGCGCCGATCTGACACTGTCAAGGAAATCTCACACTGCCAAAGCCGCCGCCCGGTCCTCTACGGTCGTCGCGGCGACGGAGAAGTGCGGCGTCGACACCGCACACGGCCGCGGCAGGGTCCCGACCAGCGTCGGCCACCGCGCCGGCCCCGCGTGCCCGGCGGCGCCGCTCGCCGCGCCCGGCCCGGCCGCTCGATCCTTCCGTGCGCCCGGCCGCTCCCGCGCCTTTTCACCGCACGTACCCGAACAAGGAGATCTCGCGTGTTCGAACGCATAGCCGAGCTGGCGGTCCGCCGGTCCCGGCTGGTCCTCGTCGTCGCCGTCGTGGTGACGGCCCTCATGGGTGCCGCGGGCAGCGGCGCATTCGCCAAGCTGCTGGGCGGCGGGTTCGACGACCCCTCCTCCCAGTCCACCCGGGCACGCGAGGTGATCGACCAGAGATTCGGCGGTGAGACCAACCTCGTCCTGCTGGTCACCGCCGCCGGCGGCGGGCGGATCGACACCCCCGCGGCGGAGAGCAGCGGCCGGGCACTGGAGGCCGACCTGAAGCAGGAGAAGACGCTCGCCGGCGTCGTCTCGTACTGGGACGGCCGCAGCCCCCAACTGCTTTCGCGGGACGGCCGCGAGGCGATGCTGGCCGCCCACGTCAAGGGCGACGAGACGCAGCAGAAGAAGAGCGCCGAGCACCTCGTCGACACCTACAGCGGCACCTTCGGGCACACGCTCACCGTCCGGGCCGGCGGCTCCGCGGCCGTGAACGCCGGCATGTCGAAGCAGGTGGAGAGCGACCTCTTCCTCGCCGAGAGCATCGCCATCCCGCTGACGCTCGTGCTGCTCCTGCTCGTCTTCGGCAGTGTGGTCGCGGCCCTGCTGCCGCTGGCCATCGCCCTCGTCGCCGTGCTGGGCTCGTTCGCCCTGCTCTTCCTCCTCGGCAGCGTCACCAGCGTCGCCGATACCGCGACCAACCTCACCACGGCCCTCGGCCTGGGCCTGGGTATCGACTACTCCCTGCTGATGGTCAGCCGCTTCAGGGAGCAACTCGCCACCGGGGCGAGCGTGCCGGACGCGGTCCGGCGCACGGTGCACACCGCCGGCCGCACCGTCGCGTTCTCCGCCGCGACGGTGGCCGCCGCGCTCGCGGCGCTCCTGGTGTTCCCGCAGTACTTCCTGCGCTCGTTCGGGTACGCCGGAGTCGGGGTCGTCGCCATCGCGGCCCTCAGCGCGCTGTTCGTGATGCCGCCGCTGCTCGCCGTTCTCGGCCACCGGGTCAACAGCGGGCGGCTGCCGTGGGCGCGGATCGCGCCGGCCGTCACCCGCACCTCGATGTGGGCGCGGCTGGCGCGCGCGGTCATGCGGCGGCCTGCGCTCACCGCGCTGCCCGTGCTCGCGGTCCTGCTGGTCGCGGCGAGCCCGCTGCTGGGCATCTCCTTCGGCACACCCGACGAACGGGTGTTGCCCACCGGGGCCGAGAGCCGCCAGGTCTCCACGGCGCTGCAGCGGGACTTCGACGGCAACGACGACACCGCCCTGCAGATCGTCATCGACCGGCAGGTGGCGCAGGCGCCCCTGGCGGCGTATGCGGCGCGGCTGTCCCGCCTCGACGGGGTGGCGCGGGTCGAGACGGCCGCGGCGACCTACTCCGGCGGGCGGCGCTCGGCGGCTGTCCCCGACAGCACCGGCCTCGGCCGGGCCGACGCGCAGCGGATCACCGCGGTCACCTCCGTGACGCCGCGGTCGGACGACGCGCAGCGCCTGGTCCGCGCGGTGCGGGCACTGACCCCGCCCGAGGGGACGCATCCGCTGGTCGGCGGGCAGGACGCCGAACTGGTCGACGCCAAGCACGCCATCAGCAGCCATCTGCCGCTGGCCATCGGCCTGGTGGCCCTGACCACCTTCGTGCTGCTCTTCCTGTTCACCGGCAGCGTCGTGCAGCCGCTGCGCGCCCTGGTCCTCAACCTGGTCACCCTGGTGACGACCCTCGGCGCGATGACGTGGATCTTCCAGGACGGACACCTGTCCTCCCTGTTCGGCTTCACCGCGCAGCCGATGGAGGTGTCGATGACGGTGCTGATGTTCTGCATCGTCTTCGGCCTGTCAATGGACTACGAGGTGTTCGTCACCAGCCGGATCAAGGAACTCCACGACCAGGGCGCGGACACCGCTTCGGCCGTGGCCGACGGCCTGGGGCACACCGGGCGGATCGTCACCGCCGCGGCCTGTCTGCTCGCGGTGAGCTTCTTCGCGTTCGGCACGGCGAAGGTCAGCTTCATGCAGATGTTCGGCCTCGGCAGCGGGCTGGCCATCCTCGTCGACGCCGTCGCCATCCGCGGCGTCCTGGTCCCCGCCGCGATGCGCCTGCTCGGCGGCTGGGCCTGGTACGCGCCGGGGTTCCTGCGCAGGGTGCACGACCGGATCGGCCTCAGCGAGGGGGAGCCCGCCCCCGTGCCCGCCGCACCGGCCCCGTACGCGAGGGAGACGACGGGGGCCTGACGCACGGGTCCCGCTGCCCGCGGTGGGGGAGTGCGGTGGTCGTCGATGCCCGGTTTCCGGCCCCCTTCTCGCTGGTCCATCGGCCAGCGAGAGGTGGTGCCCGGAGCCGGACTTGAACCGGCACGCCCTCAAAGGGCAGCGAGGTTTAAGCTCGCCGTGTCTGCGTTCCACCATCCGGGCCGGCGGGGCGCAGACAAAAGCGTATCCGGGTTGCGGGACGTGAACAGGGCGTCTAAGTAGCCATGTTGTCTTATTTTAGGGGTTACTGACGTGGCGTCAGGGTGGTGCCCGTGGTCCCGCCGCACCACAGACGCCTTCCCATCAGCATCAGACCTCACGCACAAGTGACGTGAAATCGCTCTCCGCAACCGGGGCCCGGGGATCGCCCCCGGGCCCGGTCGGGGGAAGCGGCGCCGGACGGCGCCGCGGATGTCACCGCGGCGCGGCCCGCCTCAGGAGATCCACGCCGAACGAGTGGCGGGCAGGCCGGCCCTGCCCGCCGCGTCGGTGCGCACGGCCATCACCTGGTTGACGCCGATCCGGTTGCGCTCGAAGGAGAGCGCGGACGCGGCCATGTAGAGCCGCCACACCCGGGCCCGCCCGGCGCTCGTCGCGGCGACCGCCTCCTTCCAGTGCGCCTCGAGGTTCGCCACCCAGGTGCGCAGGGTGCGCCCGTAGTGCTCGCGCAGGGCCTCCACGTCGCGCACCTCGAAGCCCGCCTCCTCCAGCCGGCCCACGGTGGTGCCCACCGGGGAGAGCTCGCCGTCGGGGAAGACGTAGCGGTCGATGAACTCGTCGATCCGGTACTCCTCCTCGCTGCGCAGCGGGCGGCGGGCGATCTGGTGGTTCAGCAGCCGGCCGCCCGGCTTGAGCAGGGCGTAGAGGGTCTGCGCGTACTCCAGGTAGCGCGCGCTGCCGACGTGCTCGGCCATCCCGATCGACGAGATCGCGTCGTAGGGGCCGTCCTTGACGTCGCGGTAGTCCTGCACCCGGATCTCGATGCGGTCGGTCAGGCCGGCCGCCGCGATCCGCTTGCGGGCGAACGCCGCCTGCTCGACGGAGAGCGTGATCCCGGTGGCCCGGACGCCGTAGTGCCGGGCGGCGTGCAGCACCATGGCGCCCCAGCCGCAGCCGACGTCCAGCAGCCGCTGCCCCTCGCGCAGGCCCAACTTGCGGCAGACCAGGTCGAGTTTGGCGTACTGCGCCTGTTCGAGGGTGACCGCGGCGGCGCCCACCGGCTCGGTGCCCTCCGCGGCGGAGCCCGCCACCGAGGCGGCGGCGGCCACGCGCTCGTCGGTGGCGGCCTCCGCGCCCGCCGCGGCGGCGGCCCCGGCGCCCGCCTCGTCGCCCCACAGCGCGCAGGAGTACACCATGGACGGGCCGAGCACGATCTCGTAGAAGGCGTTGCCCACGTCGTAGTGGTGGGAGATCGCCTCCTTGTCGCGCCGCTTGGTGTGCGCGAGGCCGGTGCGGCGGCGCACCTCCTCCGGCGGCGCGGACGGCGGCAGCCCGGGCCCGGCCAGGGAGACCACACCGCGCAGCAGCCGGTAGGTCGCCGGGTCGCGCAGGGCGAGCGCGATCTGCCGCACCCCCTGGCCGCGCGGCGCCGCCGGGTCCGGCTCGCCGCGCTCCCAGATCAGGCCGGACAGCGTGTCGAGCGCGGTGTACAGGTCGCCGTCGACGTCGAGGTCGCCGGCCACCCACGCTCTGGCCAGACCGAGTTCGCCCGGCCGCCACAGCAGCCGGCGCAGGGCCCGCCGCTTCCGGAAGACGAGTGCGGGTGCGCCGGCCGGTCCCGCCTCACTGCCGTCCCACGCGCGCACGCGCAGCGGGAACGGTCCGGGGAGAACGCGTTCGGCGATGTCGAGGATGCGATGAGCCGCGTCAACCATGGATCTGAGCGTACGACTGAAAATCGCACTTGAGGCGCCTGACGCGGAAAATTAGGTTGCGGATACACGGAGTTGGGCCGGAAGGGGTGGAATGCCCGCCGACCTGCGTGTCGTCATCGCGCGCACGGCACGCGGCAGGCACGGCGAAGGGCGCACGGCCAGGCACGGCCAAGGGCGCACCCGCGCAGAGCACACGGCGCAGAGCACACGGCGCAGAGCGCACCGCGCAGAACGCACGGCGAAGGGCGCCCGCACCACGGATGGCGGGCGCCCTTCGGATCGCGCTGCTGCTCCTGCCGAGCCCTGCTAGGAGGCGACCTTCTCCGCGCCCTCGGGGCGCTTCTCGGCGGCCGGTGCCGGGATCGGCCGCGCGGCCTCGTAGAACTCCTCGCGGGGGTTCTCGATGGCGCCGAGCGCGACGACCTCGCGCTTGAGGAACATGCCGAGCGTCCAGTCGGCGAAGACCCGGATCTTGCGGTTCCAGGTCGGCACGGCCAGGCCGTGGTAGCCGCGGTGCATGTACCAGGCGAGGCGGCCCTTGAGCTTGATCGTGGTCTTGCCGAACACGATCATCGCGACGCCCTTGTGCAGGCCCAGGCCCGCGACCGCGCCCTTGTTGGCGTGCTTGTAGTCCTGCTGCGGGAAGCCGCGCATCCCGGAGACCACGTTGTCACCGAGCACCTTGGCCTGGCGCAGCGCGTGCTGCGCGTTCGGCGGGCACCAGGCGCCCTCGCCCTTGGAGAGGTCCGGCACCTGGGCGTTGTCGCCCGCGGCCCAGATGTAGTCGGTGCCCTGCACCTGGAGGGTCGGCGCGGTGTCCACGTGGCCGCGCGGGCCCAGCGGCAGGCCGAACTTCGCCAGCACCGGGTTCGGCTTCACACCGGCGGTCCACACGATGGTGGAGGCGTCGACCTCGAGCCCGTTGGCGAGCACCACGTGCTTGTCGACGCAGGACTTCATGGAGGTGCCGAGGTAGACCTCGATACCGCGCTCCTTGAGGTGCTCAAGACCCCACTTGCCCAGCTGCGGGCCGACCTCGGGGAGGATCTTGTCCGCGGCGTCCACGAGGATGAAGCGCATGTCCTCGCGCTTCACGTTCGGGTAGTACTTCGCCGCGTCGCGGGCCATGTCCTCGACCTCGCCGATCGTCTCCGCGCCGGCGAAGCCGCCGCCGACGAAGACGAAGGTGAGCGCCTTGCGGCGGATCTCCTCGTCGGTGGTGGAGTCGGCCTTGTCGAGCTGCTCCAGCACGTGGTTGCGCAGGCCGATCGCCTCCTCCACGCCCTTCATCCCGATGCCGTTCTCGGCCAGGCCGGGGATCGGGAAGGTGCGGGAGACCGCGCCGAGCGCGATCACGAGGTAGTCGAAGGGCAGCTCGTACGCCTCGCCGACCAGAGGCTCGACCGAGGCGACCTTGCGGTCCTGGTCGATGGTGGCGACCCGTCCGGTGAGCACCTCGACCCCGGGCAGCACGCGCCGCAGCGGGACGACGACATGCCGCGGGGAGATGCTGCCCGCTGCGGTTTCGGGAAGGAAGGGCTGGTACGTCATGTACGAGCGCGGGTCGACGACCGTGACGGTCGCCTCGCCGTACCGCATCTTCTTCATGATGCGGCGCGCCGCGTACAGGCCGACGTAACCGCCGCCTACTACGAGGATCCGTGGACGCTCCGTGGTGCTCATGCTTCGAGTATCCAGCACACTCCGGGGTGCCCCTCGTGAGCCCCTTCACAAGGGTATGGACACCCCCTGCTACACTGCGCGCCTTCATGGACGGGGGCAAGGCTGCCTCGGCCGGTCCGGAGCGGCCACCCGTAGTTGTACACGGCGCTGAACAGCGTCGATCGCCGCTGCGCCGGTACGGCCGGCCCGCCGCCCGGCGCCCCGGGAGCGCGGACGGCCCCTGCGCACAGGGGGATTCGGCCCCCCGGGGCGCGGAAAGTTGACCCGCCGGGCGGGAACTTCATGTGAAGAGTTTCACAAAGGATGTCGGGGACCTGTGGACCGGACGCCCCGGCGGCCTCTCGCGGCGCGCTCACCAGGCATGATCGCCCTCTCAAGTGAGCGCGTACGGGCACCGTTTCCGGGTGAGGTTACAGGAGTAGGTGAACCCCTGGGCGGACGCGCGGCACCGGGTGCGCCGCCCGCGACAGCCCGCCCGCACGCCGCCCTCACGCCGCGCCCTCACGCGCCGCGCCGGGCCGCACCCTCCGCCGAGGTGCCGGCCGCCGCCCCGCTCTCCTCCTGCGGGTGCTCCTGCTCCACCGGACGGCGCCGCCGCCGCTTCAGCAGCGCCCACGGACCGCGCGGACCGGAGGACACGGTGCGGGCGGCCGTCACCTCCGTACCGCCCTCCTCCGCGGCCTCCGCCGCCGCCTGCGCGACCGGCAGGAAGCCCTCGCCGCGCCGCGCGTCCGGCCGCTCGTCGGCCTCCGGCCACAGCCCCAGCGAGGCGCACAGGGTGGGCAGGAGCGCCATCGCCGCCGTCGCGTAACCCTCCGCGGACGGATGGAAGTTGTCCGGCCCGAACAGCTCGCGCGGCCGCGCCTCGAACTCCGGGCCCAGCAGGTCGCCGAGCGAGACCGTACGCCCGCCCAGGTCCACCACCGCGATGGTCTGCGCCGCCGCGAGCTGCCGACTCGCCCGCCGGGCCAGCCACCGCAGCGGCTGGTAGACCGGCTCCACCGACCCCAGGTCCGGGCAGGTGCCGACCACCACCTCCGTACCGGCCTCGCGCAGCCGCCGCACCGCGTCGGACAGCAGCCGCACCGAGGTGGACAGCGGCATCCGGCGCGTCACGTCGTTCGCGCCGATCATCAGCACCGCCACGTCCGGCGGCGGCAGCGCCGGGTCCAGCAGCAGCGACACCTGGCGGTCCAGGTCGTCGGACTTGGCACCGGACAGCGCCACGTTCGTCAGCTTCACCGGGCGCTCGGCCACCGCCGCCAGCCCCGAGGCGAGCAGCGCCCCGGGCGTCTCCCGGGCCCGCCGCACCCCCTGCCCGGCCGCGGTGGAGTCGCCCAGGAAGCCCAGCCGCAGCGGCGGCTCGCCGGTGCGGTGCGCGAACGCCGAGCCGTACCGGCCGTCGGCCCGCGGCGGCACGTCGCCCGACCCGCCGACCACCCGCTTCGCCAGCCGCGCCTCGGTCAGCAGCAGCCCGACCGCGGCCCCGCCCAGCAGACTGATCCCGCCGCCGCCGAACGCCGCCGCGGTCGCGATCCGCCGTGCCACCCTCGCCCTGGACATCAAGCCGGCCACCTCCCTGGACTGTCCGTACCCACCATGCGGCACCGCGCGCACCCGCCACCCCGCCACACGCCGAAGACCGGGCAGCGGCCCCCCGCGGCTTCGCTGCCTCCGCGGCTTCTCTACCCACCGGGGTGCCGGCCCATCGCGGCGCCGGGCCCGCGCGGCGCTGACCCGCCGGGGTGCCGACCGCATCGTCCGGGTTTCCCCCAGGCTCTAATCTGTTGCCACCATTACGGAGAACCCGGAGACAACGGTGCAGTTTCACGACTCGATGATCAGTCTCGTCGGCAACACCCCGCTGGTGAGGCTCAACAGCGTGACCGCGGGAATCAGAGCGACCGTCCTGGCGAAGGTCGAGTACTTCAACCCCGGAGGCTCGGTCAAGGACCGGATCGCCCTGCGGATGATCGAAGCCGCGGAGGAGAGCGGCGAACTGCGCCCCGGCGGCACCATCGTGGAGCCCACCTCCGGCAACACCGGGGTCGGCCTGGCGATGGTCGCCCAGCGCAAGGGCTACCACTGCGTCTTCGTCTGCCCGGACAAGGTCTCGGCGGACAAGATCAACGTCCTGCGCGCCTACGGTGCCGAGGTCGTGGTCTGCCCGACGGCCGTGGACCCCAGCCACCCGGACTCGTACTACAACGTGTCCGACCGACTGGTGCGCGAGACGCCCAACGCCTGGAAGCCGGACCAGTACAGTAACCCGAACAACCCGCTGTCGCACTACCACTCCACCGGCCCCGAGCTGTGGGAGCAGACCGAGGGCCGGATCACCCACTTCGTGGCCGGCGTCGGCACCGGCGGCACCATCTCCGGCACCGGCCGCTACCTCAAGGACGCCAGCGGCGGCCGGGTGAAGGTCATCGGCGCCGACCCCGAGGGCTCCGTCTACAGCGGCGGCTCCGGGCGCCCGTACCTCGTCGAGGGCGTGGGCGAGGACTTCTGGCCGACCGCCTACGACCGCGAGGTGGCCGACGGGATCGTGGCGGTCTCCGACAAGGACTCCTTCCAGATGACCCGCCGGCTCGCCCGCGAGGAGGGCCTGCTCGTCGGCGGCTCCTGCGGGATGGCGGTCGTCGCGGCCCTGGAGGTGGCCGCCGGGCTCGGCCCGGACGACGTCGTCGTGGTGCTGCTGCCCGACAGCGGCCGCGGCTACCTGTCGAAGATCTTCAGCGACGAGTGGATGGGCTCGCACGGCTTCCTCGACGAGGGCGAGGGCGAGCCGCGGGTGGCGGACGTGCTCGCGCGCAAGGACGGCGGCCTGCCCAACCTGGTGCACATGCACCCGGACGAGACCGTCGGCCAGGCGATCGAGGTGCTGCGCGAGTACGGCGTCTCGCAGATGCCGGTGGTCAAGCCCGGCGCCGGGCACCCCGACGTCATGGCGGCCGAGGTGATCGGCTCGGTGGTCGAACGCGAGCTGCTGGACGCCCTGTTCGCCAAGCGCGCCGGGCTGGACGACCCGCTGGAGAAGCACCTGTGCCCGCCGCTGCCGCAGGTCGGCTCCGGCGAGCCGATCGGCGACCTGATGACGGTGCTGGAGCGCGCGGACGCGGCCATCGTCCTGGTCGAGGGCAAGCCGACCAACGTGGT
This sequence comes from Actinacidiphila sp. bgisy144, assembly GCF_057708105.1. NCBI lineage: Bacteria > Bacillati > Actinomycetota > Actinomycetes > Kitasatosporales > Streptomycetaceae > Actinacidiphila > Actinacidiphila sp. bgisy144. The sequence goes on from NZ_JBYIRM010000034.1 coordinate 21,175, forward strand.
CAGCCGCCAGGACCTGCTGGGCTTCCTCGCCGCGCACGGCGCCGGCACCGTCTGAGCCGGTCCGGGGCGGGCGGCGGGCCGGTCCGGGGCGGAGCCGCCCGGTCCGGTCCGCCCTGGGGAAGGGACACGGAGGGACGCGGAGGGACACGGAGGAACGCGGGCAGCGGAAAAGGCGAGGACCGCCGCACCCCCGGGGCATCGCAGCCCGGGGGGCGGGACGACGGCGGTCCTCGCCTGCGGACGCGGGCCGGGTCAGGGCCGGGCCTGCGCGTCCAGGGTCACCATGGAGTCCGGGAGCCGCTCCGGAAGCCTTGGCGCCACTTGGGTGCCGGCGCGGCCGGCGGAACCGCCCGCGCTTTCGACACCACCCAATGTGCCGGACGCGTGTTAAGCACGTGCTGCGTGGACGTGACGTGGACGTACCAGCTCGCGGAATCCGGCGCGGCGCACCCGCCGTCCGGTTCCGCCGCCCCCGGCGGCCCCCGCAACCGCTACTTCCACTCGTCCTCGTCGTGCGTGCGGCGGTCCCTGGTGAAGAGGCTGCCCATGCCCTGGGCGACGTTGACCGCCACGATGCCGGCCCAGGTGATCAGCAGCCCGGTGGTGCCCGCGTTGACCGCCCCGATCGCGGAGAGCGGGATCGCCGCGATCATCGTGAAGCCGGCGAAGCCGTAGCGCGCGAAGCGGGGGCTGCCCTGCGGCGGCCCGATCGGGCGGCGGTCGGCGCGCGCCGACGAGGTCTGCTGCTGGGCCAGTTCACGGCGCACCCGCTGCTCGACGTGGCTGTCCACGCGGGTGGCCACCTTCTCCATGAACGAGTCGACGAGAGCCGGCTCGTACTCGTCGCCGAGTGTCCTGCGCGCCTCCAGGGTGGCGGCGAGTTCCTTCTTGAGTTCCGGGTCGCGGGCGTCCATGAAGGCCACCGTAGAGGCGGGGCGGGTGGGCGACACTGGGGCTAACCCCCCGGTTCTCCCGGGGGTTGGACCGTCCAGTAGGAGGATTCCCATGGCATCGGTGCCGCTGCTCACCGCGTTGCAGGAGGGGCCTGACCGCCCCGACGCGCTGCGGGTCGACGGCAGGGCGTGCAGCTACGAGGAACTGCTCGGAGCCGCGGGGGCGGTCGCACGGCGGGTGGCTGGGCGGGAGGCGTTCGCGGTGGAGGCGGGCGCGTCGCTGGAGACGGTCGCGGCCGTGGTGGGCGGGCTGCTGGCCGGGGTGCCGGTGGTGCCGCTGGCCCCGGACGCCGGGCCGGACGAGCGGGCGCACGTCCTGCGGGACTCCGGCGCCGACGTGGTCGCGGTGGACTTCGCCGAGCGCGCGGACTTCACCGAGCGGCCCGACGGCGGGGCGGGTGCCGGGGCGGGGGCGGACGACGAGGCCGGCAGGCCCGCGCTGGTGCTCTACACGTCGGGGACGACCGGCCCGCCCAAGGGCGTGATGATCTCCCGGGCGGCGATCGCCGCGGACCTCGACGCGCTGGCGCAGGCGTGGCAGTGGACGGCGGACGACACCCTGGTGCACGGGCTGCCGCTGTTCCATGTGCACGGCCTGGTGCTGGGCGTGCTCGGCGCGCTGCGGGTGGGCAGCCGCCTGGTGCACACCGGCCGGCCGACCCCGGCGGCGTACGCGGCGGCCGGAGGCACCCTCTACTTCGGGGTGCCCACCGTCTGGCACCGGGTGGTGCGCGACGAGGCGGCGGCGCGGGCGCTGTCGGGGGCGCGGCTGCTGGTGTCGGGCAGCGCGCCGCTGCCGGTGCCGGTCTTCGAGTCGCTGGCCCGGCTGACCGGCCGTGCACCGGTGGAGCGCTACGGCATGACGGAGTCGCTGATCACCGTCTCGGCCCGGGCGGACGGCCCGCGGCACCCGGGTGCGGTCGGCACCCCGCTGCCGGGGATCAGCACGAGGATCGCCGAGTCCGCCGACGGCATCGGCGAACTCCAGCTCACCGGCCCGACCCTCTTCGACGGCTACCTCGGCCGCCCGGAGGCGACCGCGGCGTCGTACACCGACGACGGCTGGTTCCGTACCGGCGACATCGCGGCGGTCGACGCGGACGGCACGCACCGGATCGTCGGGCGGGCCTCCACCGACCTGATCAAGTCCGGCGGCTACCGGATCGGCGCGGGCGAGGTGGAGAACGCGCTGCTCGCCCATCCGGCGGTACGCGAGGCGGCGGTGGTCGGCGCGCCGCACACCGACCTCGGGCAGGAGATCGTCGCGTACGTGGTCGCCGACGGGGTGAGCGCCACCGAGCTCACCGACTTCGTCGCCAGCCGGCTGTCCGTGCACAAGCGGCCCCGCCGGGTGCGCTTTCTCGGTGAACTCCCGCGCAACGCCATGGGCAAGCCGCAAAAGCGGTTGCTCCCGCCGATGTGACCGGGGTACTCATACCGGGGTCCCGTTCGCCGCGGCCCGGTGCGGACGGCGGTCGCCCCGGGGTGGCGGTTTGCCCCTAGCCGGGCGGCAAGTAGGATCTGGCTCACAACCCGCCCATATGACAATCTCCGGTCGGCGTGCGCGCCGTCCGGGTCGCCGATACCCGGGTACCGCTCCAAAGGGTGGCGGTGATATGTCCTGCCATGGAGGCAGCACCGCATGTTCCACCGCATCGGACGCGCCGTCGTCCGCCATCCCGTATGGACGATCGTGGCGTGGCTCGTCGCAGCCGTCGCGATCGTCGCCACCGCACCGAGCCTGCCGTCCAACAGTGACGAAAGCAGCTTCCTGCCCAGCAGCTATCAGTCGATCAAGGCGATGGACCTCCAGGAGAAGGCGTTCCCCTCGGCGTTCACGCCGTCGGCGATCGTCCTCTACCAGCGGAACGACAACGGCCCGCTGACCGCTGCCGACAAGGCCGACATCGACACGATCACCAAGGGCCTCGGCGGCAAGCACATCGACCAGGTCCAGAAGGTCGTCGCGGGCAGCGAGTCCAAGGACCACAAGTTCTCCACCGCCTACGTCCAGATGGACAAGAAGTCCGACGGGCAGCCCAAGCAGGCCGACGCGGCCAAGGCGCTGCGCACCGACTCCAAGGACCTCGCCAAGGGCACCGACCTGAAAGTCCAGGTGGGTGGCTCGGCCGCGCAGAACCTCGACCAGTCCGAGGCGGGCAACACCTCGGACGCCGTCGCACTGGTCGGCTCGCTGCTGATCATCATCATCACGCTGCTGATCATCTTCCGGTCCCCGCTGGTCGCGATCATGCCGCTGGTGATCCTGATGGGCCTGGTCTTCACCACGTCCAACGGCCTGATCTCCTACGCCACCAAGCTCTTCGGCCTCCAGGCCAACAGCTCGATCTCCGCGCTGCTGATCGTGGTGGTGCTCGGCGTCGGCACGGACTACTTCCTGTTCCTGATGTTCCGCTACCGAGAACGGCTGCGGCTGGGCGACGAGCCCAAGGAAGCGATGATCAACAGCGTCACCAGGGTCGGTGAGGCGATCGCCTCGGCGGCCGGCGCGGTGATCATCTCCTTCCTGGCGCTGGCCCTGTCCACCCTGGGCTTCCTCACCCAGCTGGGCCCGGCGCTGGCCATCCTCGTGGCGGTCACGCTGATCGCGGGGCTCACGCTCTTCCCGGCGATCTGCTCGCTGATCCCGCCGCGGGCGCTGTTCTGGCCGGGCAAGAAGTGGAACCAGGAGCCGTCCGGCACCCGCTTCACCTCGATCGGCCGGATGCTGGGCAGCCGGGCGGGGCTGGTGGCGATCGTCTCCGGCCTGGTGATGGTGCTGCTCGCGCTGGGCACCCTCGGCTACAAGGCCGACTACGACCTCGCCTCCGGGTCCATCCCCAAGACCAAGGAGTCGATGGTCGTCCAGGACAGCATGCAGAAGGCGTACTCCGCCGGTGCTGCCGACCCGACCTCGGTCTTCCTCACCAGCACCGACGGCAAGTCGCTGTCCGGTGTGGACTTCACCGCGTACAAGGACAAGCTGGCCAAGGTCGACGGTGTCGCCACGGCGAGCTTCGACCGGAGCACCGGGCTGAACAAGGACGGCACCACGGCCCTGTTCAACCTGACGCTGAAGTACTCCGGCGCCAGTGACAAGGCGATCGCGGCGGTCGGCGACGTCCGCACGGCCGCCAAGGACAACGCCCCGCCGGGAACCGAGGCGGTGGTCGGCGGCACCTCGTCGATCTACCGGGACATCAACGCGGCGGTCAACCACGACTACCGCACGGTCTTCCCGGTGGCCGCGATCCTCATCATGGTGATCCTGGGGCTGCTGCTGCGCAGCGTGGTGGCCCCCTGGTACCTGATCGCCTCGGTGGCCCTCGGCTTCGGCGCGACGCTCGGTGCCACGGTGCTGATCTTCGGCCGCGGCAGCGGGCTGATCTTCATGCTGCCGATCATCATGTACCTGTTCGTGGTGGCGATCGGCACGGACTACAACATCCTGATGATCGCGCGATTGCGGGAGGAGGCCCGCGAGGGCCGCGCCCCGCGGGAGGCCGCCGCCGAGGCGCTGCGGCACGCCGGCCCGACGATCGCCTCCGCCGGGTTCATCCTGGCGGCGACCTTCGCCACGCTGATGCTCTCCGGCAACTCCTTCCTCACCGAGATGGGCTTCGCGATCGCCTTCGGCATCGTGGTGGCGGCGTTCGTGATGGCGCTGTTCTTCACGCCGAGCCTCACCGCGCTGATCGGGCACGCCGCTTGGTGGCCGGGCCACGCGGACCGCGCCACCGGCCCGCGGGGCGGCAGCCCCGCGGTCGCCGCGGGCGGCGGTCAGGACGGCACGCACGGCGCTCCGGAACTGGACGGGACCGGCCGCCGCTAGCCTGCGCACACATCGTCCCCCGGGAGGGCCGGACGGGCCGCAAGGCCCGTCCGGCCCTTTCCGTTTCCGTTCCCCGCCGGGAGAAGCGCGCCGCCCGAAGGGGCGCGTCTTGCTCGGCTGCATATGGTCATGCAGAGTCTTGTTCTGATGAATACCGGTCGCCCGGGGTGGCCGGTGGCGCGGCTGCGGACAGGACGGGGACGGGACGGCGATGAACGGCGGTACGGGCCACCCAGGGGCCGGCGCGGGGAACTCCTCCGCGCGGCTGCTGAAGCTCTTCGAGGCGCACCGGCTGACGCCGACCCAGCGGCGGATCGCGCACTGCCTGGTGCGCAGGGCCGACGAGGCGGCGTTCCTGTCCAGTGTGGAGGTGGCCGAGCTCGCCGGGGTGAGCCAGCCCTCGGTGACGCGGTTCGCGGTCGCCCTGGGCTTCGACGGCTACCCGGCGCTGCGCAGGCACCTGCGCGAGGTGGCGCCGGCGGCCGAACCGGCGGGCGCGAGCACGTACAACGAGTACCAGCAGGCGGTGCACGCGGAGATCGAGAACCTGCGGCACCTGGCCGACCTGCTCGCCGACCCCGGGCCGGTGGCCCGGGCCGGGGCGGTGCTGGCCGCCTCCCGGCCGCTGCCGGTGCTCGGGCTGCGCGCGGCGGGCGCCCAGGCGCGCGGCTTCGCGTACTTCGCGGCGAAGGTGCACCCGGACGTGCGGCTGCTGGACGAGGGCGGCACCATGCTCGCGGACCGGATCGACGCGGCCGTCCGGGCGGGGGCGAGCGCGCTGCTGTGCTTCGCGCTGCCCCGGCACCCGCGGGAGGTGGCCGACGCGCTGCGCCACGCGCGGCAGGCCGGGCTGACCGTGGTCACCGTGGCCGACAGCGCGTTCGCGCCGGTGGCCGCGCACAGCGACCTGCTGCTGCCCGCGGCCGTGGGCACCGGGCTGGCCTTCGACACGGCCTGCGCGCCGATGCTGCTGGGCCGGGTGCTGCTGGAGTCGATGTGCGACGACCTGCCGGACGCGCAGGCGCGGCTGGAGGAGTTCGACGCGCAGGCCGCGGCCCGCGGGCTGTTCATGGAGTGAACGTCCCCGCGGGCCGCGGACAGTGGTGACCGGGTGCCTGGCTCCCTAGCTCCCTGGGTGCTCAGGCGCCGGTGCCCGCGCGGCGGACCCTGCGGCTGCGGGCGAGGGCGAGCGCCGCCCCGCCCAGGACCAGGGCCGCGGCACCGACGAGCGTGAGGGTGCGGGTGCCGCTGCTGCCGGTCGAGGCGAGCGAGCCGGTGCCGCCGGTGGTGCTGCTGCTGCCCGGGGCGCTGCCGGCGCTGGTCGCGGTGGTCAGCTGCGTGCTCGCGTCGCCGCCCGTCGAGCTGCCGCCGGAGGAGGCGGTCGGGGTGGCGGTCGCGCCGCCCTCGACGTGCACGGTCAGCGCGGCGGTGTTGTCGGTCGGGTCGGTGTCGAAGGGCAGCGGCGAGTCGTAGACGGTGGTGGCCCGCACCGTGCCGCTCGCCAGCGCCGGGGCGTCGGCGTCGATCCGCAGCGTGAACGGCATCTTCACGCTCGCGCCCGGCCGCAGCGGCGGCTTCGTCCAGCAGATGTACTTCGGCGCTCCGGTCTTCTGCGTGCCCGGGCCGGCCTCCGACCAGGTGTAGCAGGCGTCCGGCACCTTCACCGCGGTGGTGCCCTCGGGCACGTCGACCTCGACGCCGAGCTGGTCGTCGCTGGTCTCGTTGTCCACACTGGCCGGGCCGTTGTTCCGGATCGCGGCGACGACCTGCACGGTGTCGCCCGGCTTGCCGCTCGCGGTGTCGCCGACCGCCGCGAGGTCCGCGGTGTTGTCGGTGTCGACGGTCCAGTCCGCGGTCTTCTGCTCGCCGCTGGGCGCGTCGCCGTCCGCGACGAGCGTGAGCACCGGGCCGTCGCTCCGGTCGGAGGGGCCGATCACCGGGGTGCCGGGCTCGGGAGCGGCCTTGTAGCGGACGAGGTCCCACATCGCGCTGCTGGTGACGTCGATCCCGATCGGGGCGGACAGCCGGTACTTCGCGCCGGGCTGGAGCGTCGTGTCGAAGTGGCAGACCATGTTGTTGTCGAGCGTGGCGATGACGTCGTCGTTCGACTTCTTGCTGTACGCGCAGTTGGAGAAGTGCTGCGTGTACGCCAGGCCCTCGGTGGTGGCCATCGTCAGGTAGGCGCCGTCGGCGGCCAGTTGGCCGGTGTTGGCGATCGTGACGGGGGCGGTCAGGTGGTCGCCCGGCTTGGCGTGGCCGACCTTGGCGAGCTTGTTCACCACCAGCCCGACGGCGCCGACGGTGACGCGGACCGTGATCGGGGTGATCGTCGCGTTGTCCGCGGTGCCGGACAGCACCGCGGTGCCGGTGCTGCCCAGCGGCGCGTCCGGCTTCGCGTGGAGGTCGACCAGCCCGCCGGTGCCGCCGACGCCCAGATCGCCGCGCTCCCAGGTGACGGTGTCGTCCGGGTAGCCGCTGTCGGCGGTGGCGAAGGAGCTGATCCCGGACAGGTCCAGCGAGACGACCACGTCGGTGACGGTCGGGCCGCTGCTCGGCGGGGCGAGCGACCAGCTGATCTGGGGCGGGTCGCCCGCGTCCGGCTGCGGCAGCCCGACGCTGGTGCTCTGCACGACCAGCGGCAGTGTGGGCCCGTCGGCGGCCCGCGCGGGCGCCTGGGCCGCGACGGCGCCGAGCAGCGCGAGTGCCGCGGCGGTGAGCGCGGCGGCCGACCGCCGCCAGGTGAGATGCAAGGTCACCAGTTCTTCCCCCAAGTTCCTTGGCGCACGCGCTGGCGCACCGGTGTGACGAACACCCCATCTGACTGCCGGTCCTGGTGAAAGGTTGTGCGGGAGTGGATGACATCCGGTTTAACGAAAATCTGAGATTGGCGAAGTAGTGTCCGTGCCCAGCACTTGGCCGGTGCCGCCGTACTGAAGGGACGGCGGGCCGGCGCGACGGCGGAGGGAGCGCGACGTGGTGCGCGGGGCCTACACATTGGCGCGGGTGGCGGTGACGGTGCGCGTGGCGGCGGGCTGGCTGTGGTGGCTGGGCGTGGTCGCCGCGGTGCCCGGCACGGCCGTGACGTTCAGCCCGACCGGCCGACGGATCGGTGTGACGGCCGGCGCGGCCCTGTTCGTCGTCGCGGCGGCGGTGTCCTTCCTCGTCCGCCGCGGCCGGCACGCCGAACGCGCCAAGGGCGCCTCGCGCGCGGCGAAGTCCGTCTTCCTCCAGGACCGCAAGGTCACCGCGCGGGCGTGGGTGCGGCGGCGCCGCTGGTGGCTGCTGGTCGTGTTCGTGCTCGCCGTCGCCTCGAACGCCGTCCTGCCGTGCGCGGCGGGCATGCTGCTCGGCGGGGTCGGCGCCGGGCTGTGGCTGCGCTCGCGCGGGGTGGCCCGGATCGAGCGCTCCCGGGACGCGCTGCTGTGGGTCCGGCCCGACGGCAACCCCGCGCTCTACCAGCTCACCGGTATCGCCGCGGGCGACGCCGCCCCCGGGGGAGGCCGGCGCCGCCGCTGAGCGGCCCGCCCGGCCGGAGGCCCCGCCGGCCGGTCGGGACGGGGCCGACACGGCCTACGGCTCGAGCCGCAGCGCCGGGAACCCGGCGCCGCTCTCCGCGAGCAGTTCCTCCTCCGACTGGGCCGCCCGCACCTGCGAGAACGCCACGGTGCCGCCCTCCCGTACGCGGTAGCCGTACACCGCCGGGCGCGGCAGCGAGTTGTAGGCGAAGTGGTTGGAGAAGTAGTAGGCGCCGGTGTCGAGCAGCGCCACATGGTCGCCGGACGCCAGCAGCGGCAGCGCGCGGCCCTTGGCGACGAGGTCCCCGGCGAAGCAGCACGGCCCCGCCACGTCCTGCACCACCGGTTCGCCGCGCTTCTCCGCGCCCTCGGCGTCGAGCGCCAGCACCCGGATCGGCCAGGAGTCGGGCACGAACACCGTACGGGTGGCGACCTGCGCGCCGGCGTGCGTGACGGCGATCGGCCGGCCGCCGGCGGACTTGGCGTACTCCACCCGCGCCAGCACGGTGCCGTTCTTGGCGAGCAGGGACCGGCCGAACTCCGTGACGATGCCGTAGCGGCCGTCGAAGAGCCCGGGGATCTGCGCGCGCAGCAGGTCGGCGTAGTCGGCGAAGGACGGCGCCGTCTCGTCGGAGCCGAAGTTGACCGGCAGGCCGCCGCCGATGTCGAGCGCGTCGACCTGCTGCCGTCCGGCGGCCGCGTTGATCCGCTCGGCCAGCTCGTAGGCGGCCCGGACGCCCGCGGCCATGAGTTCCAGCGGCACGCCCTGCGAACCGGTGTGCGTGTGCAGCCGGTTGAGCCACGGGCGGCGCGCGTAGGCGTCGAGCACCCACTCCAGCGCGCCCGGGTCGCGCAGCGCCACCCCGAACTTGGAGCTGGCGGTGGCGGTGCTCATCGCGCCGATGCTGCCGCCGCCGACCTGCGGGTTGACCCGCAGGCCGACAGGGCCGGCCGGGGAGCCGGCGGGCGCGGCCGCCCGCAGGCGGTCGATCCGCGCCAGTTCCTCGGGGTTGTCGGCGTTGACGGCGATGCCCAGGGCGAGCGCCTCGCGCAGTTCGGCGACGGTCTTGGCGGGGGAGTCGAGCACGGTGCGCTCCGCCGGGACACCGGCCGCGCGGGCGAGCGCCAGCTCGCCGGGGCTCGCCACCTCCGCGCCGAGCCCGCACTCGGCGAGCAGGCCGAGCACCGGCACCAGCGAGGCGGCCTTCACCGCGAAGGTGTGCGTCACCGCCACCCCGGGTGTGGCGAACGCGGCGTGCAGGGCGCGCGCCGACTCGGCGATACCCGCGACGTCCAGCAGCCCGACCACCGGTTCGGCCTCGCCGGCCAGCCCCTGCTCCACCGCGGCCCGCAGCGCGAGCGCCCGCCGTATCCCCAGCTCATCCGTCATGTCCGCCATGACACCACCTCCACCCGCGGGACTTCCACCCGGGGCCTGTTGACTAGGGGTATTCAGCAGACGAGGATGTGAATATCCAGCTGCGCCACGTGTACGACCCCCATTTGACGCCGCCACCAAGGAGGCTTGCCCGATGACCGGACCGAGGCCGGTGCGCGCACCGCGCGGCACCCAACTGAGCGCCCAGGGCTGGCAGCAGGAGGCCGCGCTGCGGATGCTCCAGAACAACCTGGACCCCGAGGTCGCCGAGCATCCCGACAAGCTCGTCGTCTACGGCGGCACCGGCAAGGCGGCCCGCGACTGGGACTCCTTCGACGCCATGGTGCGCACCCTGCGGGGCCTGAAGCAGGACGAGACGATGCTCGTCCAGTCCGGCCGCCCGGTCGGCGTGATGCAGACCCACGAATGGGCACCCAGGGTGCTGATCGCCAACTCCAACCTGGTCGGCGACTGGGCCACCTGGGAGGAGTTCCGCCGCCTCGAAGCACTCGGCCTGACGATGTACGGGCAGATGACCGCCGGCTCCTGGATCTACATCGGCACCCAGGGCATCCTCCAGGGCACCTACGAGACCTTCGCCGCCGTGGCCGCCAAGCGCTTCGGCGGCAGCCTGGCCGGCACCATCACGCTGACCGCCGGGCTCGGCGGCATGGGCGGCGCCCAGCCGCTCGCCGTGACGATGAACGGCGGCGTGGTCATCTGCGTCGACTGCGACCCGCGCGCCATCGACCGCCGCATCGAGCACCGCTACCTCGACGTGCGCGCCGACTCCCTCGACGAGGCGCTGCACCTGGCCACCGAGGCCCGCGACGCCCGCCGCCCGCTGTCCGTCGGGGTGCTGGGCAACGCCGCCGAGGTGCTGCCGCGGCTGCTCGCCATGGGCGCGCCGATCGACGTCGTCACCGACCAGACCTCCGCGCACGACCCGCTCGCCTACCTCCCCCTCGGCATGGACTTCGCCGACATGGCCGCCTACGCGGCCGACAAGCCCGCCGACTTCACCCAGCGGGCCCGGGAGTCCATGGCCCGGCACGTCGAGGCGATGGTCGGCTTCCAGGACGCCGGCGCCGAGGTCTTCGACTACGGCAACTCCATCCGCGGCGAGGCCCAGCTCGCCGGGTACGAGCGGGCGTTCGCCTTCCCCGGCTTCGTGCCCGCCTACATCAGGCCGCTGTTCTGCGAGGGCAAGGGCCCCTTCCGCTGGGCGGCGCTGTCCGGCGACCCCGCCGACATCCACCACACCGACAAGGCGATCCTCGACCTCTTCCCCGAGAACGAGTCGCTGGCCCGCTGGATCAAGCTCGCCGGCGAGCGCGTGCACTTCCAGGGCCTGCCCGCCCGCATCTGCTGGCTCGGCTATGGCGAACGGGACCGCGCCGGCGAGCGGTTCAACGAGATGGTCGCCGACGGCACCCTCAAGGCGCCGATCGTCATCGGCCGCGACCACCTGGACACCGGCTCCGTCGCCTCCCCCTACCGGGAGACCGAGGGCATGCTCGACGGCTCCGACGCCATCGCCGACTGGCCGCTGCTCAACGCGATGGTCAACGTCGCCTCGGGCGCCTCCTGGGTCTCCATCCACCACGGCGGCGGCGTCGGCATCGGCCGCAGCATCCACGCCGGCCAGGTCACCGTCGCCGACGGCACCCCGCTCGCCGCGGAGAAGATCCGCCGCGTGCTCACCAACGACCCCGGCATGGGCGTCATCCGGCACGTGGACGCCGGGTACGACCGCGCCGAGGAGATCGCCGGGCAGCGGGGCGTGCGGGTGCCGATGCGGGAGGGCGACGGAGCGTGAGCGACGCCGCGAGGAAGCAGGGCGGCGGCGCGGACGGACCGGGCGGCGCGGACCGGCCGGCGGCCGGTGCCCGGGCCGGCCGGGCCCCTTCGGTGCCCGGCTTCCAGACGATGTGGCGCGAGCTGGCCGCCGTCGGCCGCCACGCCGCCAGCGGCGGCTACCGCCGCTACGCCTGGACGCCCGCCGACACCGACTGCCGCGCCTGGTTCCGCGAGCAGGCCGCCGCCCGCGGCCTGGCGTACGAGACCGACCGCAACGGCAACCAGTGGGCCTGGCTCGGCGACCCTTCGGCCGGCGACGCGGTGGTCACCGGCTCGCACCTGGACTCCGTGCCCGACGGCGGCGCCTTCGACGGGCCGCTGGGCGTCGTCTCCGCGTTCGCCGCGGTGGACGAGCTGCGCGCCCGGGGCGCGCAGCCGCGCCGCCCGCTCGCCGTGGTGAACTTCGGCGACGAGGAAGGCGCCCGCTTCGGCCTGGCCTGCGTCGGCTCCCGGCTGACCGCGGGCCGCCTGACGGCCGAGGACGCCCGGCAGCTGTGCGACGCCGACGGGGTGACGCTCGCCCGCGCCATGGAGCACGCCGGGTACGACCCCGACGCGATCGGCGCCGACCCCGAACGGCTGGCGCGCGTCGGCGCGTTCGTCGAACTGCACGTCGAGCAGGGCCGGGCGCTGGACCTGACCGGCCACCCGGTCGGCGTTGCCTCCGCGATCTGGCCGCACGGCCGCTGGCGCTTCGACTTCCACGGCGAGGCCAACCACGCCGGCACCACCCGCCTCGCGGACCGGCACGACCCGATGCTGACCTACGCCGGCACGGTGCTCGCCGCCCGCGAACAGGCCCGGCTGGCCGGCGCGCTGGCCACCTTCGGCAAGATCGCCGTCGAACCGGGCGGCGTCAACGCCATCGCCTCCCGCGTCCGCGGCTGGCTCGACTCCCGCGCCGCCGACGAGGAGACGCTCGCCGCCGTCGTGGCCGGGATCGAGCGCGCCGCACGCGAGGGCGGCCTCCGCGACGGAGTCGCCGTGGACGTGGTCCGCGAGTCCTTCACCCCGGAGGTCGAGTTCGCGCACGCCCTGCGCGACCGGCTCGCCGCCCTGCTCGGCACCGACGCGCCCGCCCCGGTGCTGCCGACCGGCGCGGGACACGACGCCGGCATCCTCGCCACGGCGGTGCCGACCGCCATGCTGTTCGTACGCAACCCCACCGGCGTCTCGCACGCGCCGGCGGAGTTCGCGGCCGAGGACGACTGCGCCGCGGGCGTCACCGCGCTCGCCGACGTACTGGAGGGGCTCGCGTGCCGGTGACGTACTGGCTGGAGCACGCCTGGCTGGACCCCGCGGTCGAGCCGGGCGTGCTGCTGACCGCGGACGGCGGCCGGATCACCGCGCTGCGCACCGGCACACCCGCCCCTCCGCCCGGCGCCGTCGCGCTGCGCGGCCTGACGCTGCCGGGCCTGGCCAACGCGCACAGCCACGCCTTCCACCGCGCCCTGCGCGGCACCGCCCAGCGGGGCGGCGGCACCTTCTGGACCTGGCGCGAGACCATGTACGCCACCGCCTCCCTCCTCACCCCCGACTCCTACTTCGACCTGGCCCGCGCGGTCTACGCCGAGATGGCGCTCGCGGGCATCACCTGCGTCGGCGAGTTCCACTACCTGCACCACCAGCCCGACGGCACGCCCTACGCCGACCCCAACGCGATGGGCCGGGCGCTGATCGCAGCGGCCGCCGAGGCGGGCATCCGGATCACCCTGCTCGACACCGCCTACCTGCGCGGCGGCCTCACCGAGCGCGGCCACCTGCCGCTGGACGGCGCGCAGCGGCGCTTCGGCGACGGCACCGCCGACCAGTGGTACGACCGCTGGTCACTGCTGGCGGACGCCGAGGACGCCGAGGACGCGAACGGCGCCGGGCACGCCCGGATCGGCGCGGCCCTGCACTCGGTACGGGCCTTCGCGGACAGCGACGGCTACACCGCCTTCGCGGAGCGCACCCGGCACGTGCCGGTCCACATCCACCTGTCCGAGCAGCCCGCCGAGAACGACGCGTGCCTGGCCGTGCACGGCCGCACCCCGGCCCGGCTGCTCGCCGACGCGGACTTCTGGGGCCCGAACACCACCGCGGTGCACGCCACCCACCTCACCGGCGAGGACATCGCGCTGCTGGGCGGCGCGCGGTCCGCGGTGTGCATGTGCCCCACCACCGAACGCGACCTCGCCGACGGGATCGGCCCCGCGCCCGCGCTTCAGCGGGCCGGCAGCCCGCTCGCCCTGGGCAGCGACAGCCACGCCGTGGTGGACCTGCTGGAGGAGGCCCGCGCGATGGAGCTGAACGAGCGGCTGCGCACCCGCACCCGCGGCCACTGGACCGCCGCGGAGCTGCTGCGCGCGGCCACCGCCGACGGGCACGCCAGTCTCGGCCGGCCCGACGCGGGCCGGCTGGCGCCGGGCGCGCTCGCCGACTTCACCACGATCGCGCTGGACTCGGTCCGCACCGCGGGGCCGCCGCCCCGGCTCGGCGCCGAGACCGCGGTATTCGCGGCGACCGCGGCGGACGTGCGGCACACCGTGGTGGCGGGGCGGCAGATCGTCGCGGACGGGCGGCACCTGCGGGTGCCGGACGTGGCGGGCGCGCTGGCCGCGGCGATCGCCGCCGTGCGCGGCTGAGGGCGGCCGGCACCCGTGCGCGGCGCGGCAGGCGTACGAGCAGGCGTACGAGCAAGCCTACGAGCAGAGGGACGAGTGGGGCGGGCCATGCCGCGGGCGCACGGCGCGCCGCCGAACCGGCGCGCAGCCGGCCCCCGGGACGGGAGCGTTTCGCGGAGGACCCCCGTACTCCCGCGAAACGGTCCCGAACCCCGGCGGGCAGCCGCGCCGCCGCGGGCCCCCGTGTCCACGCGAGCACCACGAAGGAGCAGGCCATGACCGTCAGTACGGCCATCACCGACATCGGCAGCCTGGTCACCAACGATCCCTCCCTCAGCAGCGCGGACAACCCTCTTGGCACGGTCCGCGACGCCGCCGTCGTCATCGAGGGCGACCGCGTCGTCTGGACCGGTGCCTCCAGCAAAGCACCCACCACTGACAACCGGGTCGACGCCGGCGGCCGCGCGCTCCTGCCCGGCTTCGTGGACTCCCACGCCCACCTCGTCTTCGCGGGCGACCGCGCCGCGGAGTTCGCCGCGCGGATGTCCGGGCAGCCGTACGCGGCCGGCGGCATCCGCACCACCGTCGCGGCCACGAGGGCCGCCTCCGACGCGGAACTGGCCGGCAACCTCGCCCGCCTGCTCGCCGAGGCCCGGCGGCAGGGCACCACCACGGTCGAGGTCAAGTCCGGCTACGGGCTGACCGTCCACGACGAGGCCCGCGCGCTGCGGATCGCGGCCGGGCAGACCCCGGAGACGACATATCTCGGCGCCCACGTGGTCGCCCCGGAGTTCGCCGACGACCCCGCCGGGTACGTCGCGCTCGTCACCGGCCCGATGCTCGACGCGTGCGCGCCGCACGCCCGCTGGGTGGACGTGTTCTGCGAGGAGGGCGCCTTCGACGGGGACCAGGCACGGGCGGTCCTCGAGGCGGGCGCCGCCCGCGGGCTGACCCCGCGGGTGCACGCCAACCAACTCGGCCACGGCCCGGGCGTGCGGCTCGCGGTGGAGCTCGGCGCCGCCTCGGCCGACCACTGCACCCACCTTACCGACGCCGACGTGGACGCCCTGGCGAGCGGCCAGACCGTGGCCACCCTGCTGCCGGGCGCCGAGTTCTCCACGCGCGCCGCCTACCCCGACGCGCGGCGCCTGCTCGACGCCGGGGCGACCGTGGCACTGTCCACCGACTGCAACCCCGGGTCGTCGTACACGTCGTCGATGGCCTTCTGCGTCGCCGTCGCCGTCCGCGACATGGGCATGACCCCGGACGAGGCGGTCCGCGCCGCCACCCTCGGCGGCGCGCGGGCCCTGCGCCGTACCGACGTCGGGACGGTCGCCCCCGGCGCCAGGGCGGACCTGCACCTGCTGGACGCCCCCACGCATGTGCACCTCGCCTACCGCCCGGGTGTGCCGCTCACCGCGGCCGTGTGGCAGGCGGGCGAGCGGGTCCGCCCGCAGTACCCGGCCGGGTGAGCGCGCGGCCCTGCCGCGCCCCCGACCGGCGGCCGGTCAGGTCCGGGCGGGCGGCACCCGCAGGATGCGCAGCAGGGTCGAGGCCAGCACCTCGTACAGTTCGCCGTCGGGGAGGTCGGTCAGTTCGGCCAGGCGGTCCGGCACGGTGAAGACCACGCCGTACGCGAGCCGTTCGGCACCGGTGGGCCGCTCGCCGAAGATCAGCCGCAGCCCGCGCTCGTGCAGGGCGGTCACATGGGACTTGTCCGGGTGCTCGTGCCATTCGGGGTCGGTCGCGGCCATCACCATGTTCTGCCGGTTGGCGACGAGGAAGGCCACGAAGCCGTGCACGAGGTGCTCGGTCCTGGCCCGCCGGCCCCTGAGGGCCGCCGCCTCGTCCAGCAGCGCCTTCAGCCGCTCCATCCCGGGTTGCATCGCCGCGTGCAGGATGTCGTGCTTCGCCCGGAAGTGGTAGTAGACCGCCGCCTTTGTCAGTCCCAGCTCGTCCGCGATCATCTGGAGCGAGGTCGCGCTGTAGCCGAGTTCCGAGAAGAGCCGCTGGGCGGTGTCGAGGATCTGCTGCCGGGTCTGCTCGGCCTGCGCCGCGCGGCTGGTCAGGCCCCTGGCCGACGTCGCCATGGCTGCTTTCCTCCTTCGTCCCCCGTGATTTGCGCAGCATACAAGCCACCGGACACAGCGTCACCAGCTCGCGCACCGGGCCCGTGCGCGTTCGGTCCGACCCGCGGTCCGACCTGGTGTTCGGCCGGGCCCATCGCGCCGCGAGTGCCTTCCGGCATGGCGGTTTCACTGGCCTGCGGCCGGTGAATCACCTGCCGATCGGCCAGTGGTTCGCTTGACGAGCGGCTAGTGAAAGCCTAGCGTCGTCGAGCGGGACGGCAACCGCGCCGACCCGACGCCGGATGCACGGGAGACGTGGGGAAAGACACTTATGTCCAGTTATCTGTACCGCCTGGCCCGCTTTTCCTATCGGCGACGCGTCCTCGTTCTCGTGCTGTGGCTGGTGGCCGCGATCGCCGCCGTCACGATCGCCCAGCTCAGCGGCGGCAAGACGAACGACGACTTCACGATCCCGGGCACCGAGGCGCAGAAGGCGTCCGACGTGCTCAGCGCCAAGCTCCCCGCGTTCAGCGGCGGGCAGAGCACCATCGTCTTCGCGGTGAAGAGCGGCACCACGGTGACCTCGCCCGCCACGCAGAAGCAGATCCGCACGGCGATGGCCAAGGTGTCGTCCGTGCCCCAGGTGTCGAAGTCGGTGGACCCGTTCACCAGCCGCCTGGTCTCCAAGGACGGCCGGATCGCGCTCGGCCAGGTCCAGTGGACCGCCAAGCCGCCGGACGTCAAGGACGCCAACCTCGACGCCGTGCAGGACGCGATGAAACCGGTGCGCGCCGCCGGCGTGCAGGTCGAGTACAACGGCAGCGTCTACCCGGGCTGGCGCTTCGAGATCTCCGAGACGCCCGAACTGGTCGGCCTGGTGATCGCCTTCGCGATCCTGATGATCACCTTCGGCACGTTCGCCGCCGCCGGCATGCCGATCATCAGCGCGATCATCGGGGTGATCACCACCTTGATGGGGGTGACGGCGGTCGCCTCCGTCATCACCATCGCCTCCGCCTCCACCACCGTCGCCCTGATGCTGGGGCTGTCCTGCGGCATCGACTACGGCCTGTTCATCCTGTCCCGGCACCGCGCCAACCTGCTGCGCGGCGTCTCACCGGAGGAGTCGGTGCCGCTGGCGATGGGCACCGCGGGCAGCTCGGTGGTCTTCGCCGCGCTCACGGTGATCATCGCCCTGTGCGGCCTGACCGTGGTCGGCATCCCGTTCCTGACGATCATGGGCCTGTCCGCGGCCGCCTCGGTCGCGGTGGCACTGCTCATCGCGCTGACCCTGCTGCCCGCGCTCCTCGGCTTCGCCGGCCCCCGGATCGCCCGCTTCAGCCGGCTGCCGAAGTTCGGCGCGCACGCCGAGCGGGTGGCGCGCCGTACCGCCGCCGACCCGTACAGCACCGCGGGCGCCCGCTGGGCGCGGTTCGTCGTACGGCACCGCGTGGTGGTCGCCGTGATCGGCGTGGTGCTGCTGGGCGTGCTGGCGATCCCCGCCGCCAGCATCCGGCTCGGCCTGCCCTCGGGCGCCTCCCAGCCGACCGACAACACCCAGCGCAAGGCGTACGACCTGACCACCGAGGGCTTCGGCGCCGGCTTCAACGGCGCGCTGCTGGTCGTCGTCGAGGACGTCTCCGCGCCGGCGGACACCGCGAAGATCGCCGCCTCGCTCGGCCGGCAGGCGGACGTCGCCCAGGTCACCCCGCTCGCCGGGCAGCACAGCACCTCGCTGATCCGGGTGGTCCCGAAGTCCGGACCGAACGACGCCGCCACCCAGGACCTGGTGCACCACCTGCGCGACAACCGGACCGCGATCGAGTCCGGCACCGGCGCGCACATCCTCGTCGGCGGCACCACCGCCTCCAACATCGACGTGTCCGCCAAGCTCTCCAGCGCGCTGCCGGTCTTCCTGATCGCGGTCGTCGGCCTGGCGTTCGTGCTGCTGACCTTCGCCTTCCGCACGATCCTGGTGCCGCTGAAGTCCATCGTCGGCTTCCTGCTGTCGATGGCCGCGGCCCTGGGCGCCCAGGTCGCCGTCTTCCAGTGGGGCTGGGGCAAGCACCTGTTCGGCATCACCCCGAGCGAGACGATCAGCTTCCTGCCGATCATCATGCTCGCGATCATCTTCGGCCTGTCCAGCGACTACGAGGTGTTCGTCGTCTCCCGCATCAAGGAGGAGTACACCCGGCACGGCGACGCCCGCGCCGCGGTGCAGCGCGGCACCTCACTGTCGGCCCGGGTGGTCACCGCGGCCGCGCTGATCATGTTCTCGATCTTCGTGGCCTTCACCTTCACCTCCAACCCGACCATCAAGGCGATCGGCTTCAGCTTCGCCGTCGGCGTCTTCCTCGACGCCTTCGTGGTGCGGCTGACCCTGGTCCCGGCGGTGATGGCCATCGTCGGCGGCCGGATCTGGTACCACCCGAAGTGGTTCGGGCGCTTCGTGCCCGACCCGGACATCGAGGGGCAGCGGCTGGAGGAGCGGCTGGCCGAGGGCGCCTTCGGCGCCGAGGCGGCGAAGGCGGCGTCGGCCGCGAACACCTCCGTCGGCTAGCGCGGGCGGCCGGCAGGCCGGGGACACCTCCGGGCCGGGTACGGGCAGGGCCGGTACGCCGGTACGCAGAGGGCCGGTGGGGGCGCGCGGGCGCCACCACCGGCCCTCTGCCGCGGCCCCGGGTCACACCAGGGACGCGGCCGCCCACGCGGCCACCGCGGCCACCACCAGCAGGGCGACGTTGAGTCCGATCTCCCGCACCTCCCCGCGCGACAGGTGCAGCGCGCCGGCCCCGACCTGCACCAGGGCCAGGCCGATCGCGGCCGCGACCGCGAGCCCGACCGCCACACCGGTCAGCGGCGGCAGCAGCAGCCCGAGCGCCCCGAGCAGCTCCACCGCCCCGATCGCCCTGACCCGCGCCATGGGCACCTGGTCGACCCACCCCATCATCGGCCGCAGCCGATCCCGGTCCTGCACGAGCTTCTTGCCGCCCGAGTAGGCGTAGAACACCGCGAGCAGCACCGCCAGCACCCAGTACGCGACATGCACGGCAACCCCCAATGGTTACGAACCGTAAGTTGCCCCATCATGGGTGACCGTCGGAAGCCTTACAAAAGGCACACGCGTGTGCTCAACGCACACCGGACGTGCCCCGCACGACACCTGGAGGAGCGCCTTGGCGCGCTACGAGCACACCTGCATGATCCGCGGCGACGGCGGCCGGGCGATCCGCGCGATCCTGGACCGGATCTGCGACAAGTGGACGATGCTGGTCGTGGCCACGCTCGACGGCAACCGGATGCGCTTCACAGAGCTGCACCAGCACATCCCCGGCATCTCCCAGCGGATGCTGACCCTGACGCTGCGCAACCTGGAGCGCGACGGCCTGGTCTCCCGCACCGCCTACGCCGAGGTCCCGCCGCGCGTGGAGTACGCCCTCACCGACATGGGCAAGAGCCTGATCCCGCCCGCCCTGACCCTCGCGAGCTGGGCGATCGAGCACAACGCCGCCATCGAGGAGAGCAGGACCCAGTACGGCGACCGGCCCCGCTGAGCACCTCGACGGCGGCGTGCGGGCTGCTTCCTGCCGGGGACCTCGCGCTACTCCTCCACCATCAGGCCGCGGCGCAGCCTGGCGAGGGTGCGGCTGAGCAGCCGGGAGACGTGCATCTGCGAGATGCCCAGCTCCTCGCCGATCTCCGACTGGGTGAGGTTGCCGACGAAGCGCAGCGACAGGATGGTCCGGTCCCGGGCCGGCAGCTTGGCGATCAGCGGCCTGAGCGACTCGACGTACTCCACGCCCTCCAGGTCGTGGTCGTCGTACCCGATCCGGTCCGCGAGCGCGCCCTCCGGGTCGTCCTCGGCGGGCTGGGCGTCCAGGGAGCTGGCGGTGTAGGCGTTGCTCGCCGCCATGCCCTCGATCACCTCGTGCTCGGGCAGGTCCAGCCGGTCGGCCAGCTCCCGCACGGTCGGGGTGCGGTCGAGCTGCTGGGCGAGCTCGTCACCGGCCTTGGCCAGGTCGAGCCGCAGCTCCTGAAGCCGCCGCGGCACCCGGACCGACCAGGAGGTGTCCCGGAAGAACCGCTTGATCTCGCCGACGATCGTCGGCATCGCGAAGGTCGGGAACTCCACCCCGCGGGCCAGCTCGAACCGGTCGATCGCCTTGATCAGGCCGATCGTGCCGACCTGGACGATGTCCTCCATCGGCTCGCTGCGGCTGCGGAAGCGGGAGGCGGCGAACTTCACCAGCGCGAGGTTCAGCTCCACGAGCGTGTTGCGGACGTAGCTGTACTCGCCGGTGCCCTCCTCGAGGGCCTGCAACCGGCCGAAGAGCGTCTTGGACAGCGCCCGGGCGTCGACCGGGCCGATCTCCTCGTAGGGCGGGATCTCGGGCAGCCCGTCGAGCTCGAGGTCGAAGTGACCGGGGTCGAGATGGCCTGGGCCGCCCCCCTGCTGCTCCTGGTCCTGGTCCGGGCCGAGCCGGGGTGTCATGCGCTCATCCCTCTCTTGCGGCGCGGGTGGTCTTTCCTCTGCCGTACTCCAGCCCTACCGCCATTCGGCGGTATGCCGCAAGTCCGGGGCCTGCACGGCCGACTACCGCGCGCAACCCGGAACGGTTATGGTCAGGCTCGCGTCACCCCAGGGACGCAGGGTGTGTGACCAGGGACGCGGCGAGGAGAACAGATGGACCACGAGGCGGTGGGCACCGCCGATCTCGGCCGAAGGCTGCGCGTCGACGTACGGCAGCACGGCAGCAGTACGGTCTTCACCCCGTCGGGAGAGCTCGACCACTACACCGCCGACCTGCTCGCCGGGCCGATCACCACGGCCGTCGAGCAGGGCGCGACCCGGCTGGTGGTGGACTGCTCGGGCCTGGAGTTCTGCGACTCCACCGGGCTCAACGTGCTGCTCGGGGCACGGCTCCAGGCCGAGGCGGGCGGGGGTTCGGTGCACCTCGCGGCCATGCGGCCGACGGTCGCGCGGGTATTCGAGATCACCGGCGCAGACGCGGTGTTCAGCGTGCACGAGACACTCGACGAGGCACTCCAGGAGTAGCCGGGCGGGGGAGGGGGGCAAGCTGCATGAGAGGGATCAGCCGGTTCGCAGACGCATTGGTCACGCGGGAGGCGTGTTCCCGGAGATCGACCGGGCAGAAGAACGTTCGGACCCAGCCGGACATCCGTGAGGTGAGGCCAAGATGAGCACCACCCGGCCGTACGCCGCGGGTGACCGCGCTCCCGACGCGGGCGACGGCGAGAGCGGCGCCGAAGCGCGGTCGACCGCACCCGAGCCGGTGCGGCGGCTGGCGCTCTCCGGGGAGAGCGGCATCGTGCCGCGCGCCCGGGACTTCACCCGCCAGGCGCTGCGCGAGTGGGGCTGGCTGCCCGGCTCCACCGCGGACCGCCGGGCCGCCGCCGAGGACGTGCTGCTCGTGGTCTCGGAGCTGGTCACCAACGCGTGCCTGCACGCCGGCGGCCCCGACGAGCTGCGGCTGCTGCGCAGCGGCAAGGCGCTGCGGCTGGAGGTCACCGACGGCGGCCGCGGCGAACCCGCGCCGCGCTCCCCGCACCGCGCGGGGCGCCCCGGCGGCCACGGCATGTTCATCGTGCAGCGGCTCTGCCTGGACTGGGGCGTGGTCCGCGACGGCGACCGCCCGGGCAAGACCGTGTGGGCGGAGCTGGCGGCCCCGCAGTAGCCCCTCCGGCGCGCTGTCGGGCGGTCGGCGGTATCTGTGCCCACTGCGGGGCCGCCGGGCCGTCAGAAGGGCGGCCAGGCCCCTTCCTGCGGCCGGTCGGGCCGCCGGGCGCGGGTGTGCCCGACGGCCTGACCGGCGGGCTCACCCGTCGAGCTGCCCGATCGTGGCCACCGACGGGCCCCGCTGCGTGCGCAGGGCGGCGGCCGCAGACTCCGCGTCGCGCAGCACCCGTACCGCGTTGTGCCAGGTGAGCTTCGCGATGTCGGTGTCGGACCAGTTGCGGCCGAGCAGTTCGGCGACGAGGTGGGGGTAGCCGGCCACGTCGGCGAGGTCGGTGGGGGTGAACGCGGTGCCGTCGAAGTCGCCGCCGATGCCCAGGTGGTCGATGCCCGCGACCTCGCGCATGTGGTCGAGGTGGTCGGCGACGGTGGCCGAGGTGGCGGCCGGCCGCGGGTGCACCGCTTCGAAGGCGTGCTGCACCGCCATGCCCGCCGGGGTGGTGTCCAGGGGGTGCAGGCCGTGGGCGCGCATGTTCGCGTCCGCTTCCTGGGTCCACTCGATCGCGGCGGGCAGGATGAACTTCGGCACGAAGGTGGCCATCGCCACACCGCCGTTGCCGGGCAGCAGGGCGAGCACGTCGTCGGGGATGTTCCGCGGGTGGTCGCAGACCGCGCGCGAGGAGGAGTGCGAGAACAGCACCGGCGCCTGCGCCACCCGCAGCGCGTCGCGCATCGTGTCGGGGGAGACATGCGAGAGGTCCACCAGCATGCCCAGCCGGTTCATCTCGCGCACCACCTCCTCGCCGAAGGCGGTCAGGCCGTGCGCGGCGGGCTCGTCGGTCGCCGAGTCCGCCCAGGGGGTGTTGTCGTTGTGGGTGAGCGTCATGTAGCGCACCCCCAGCGCGTACAGGGCGCGCAGCGCGGCCAGCGAGCAGTCGATGGAGTGCCCGCCCTCGGCACCCATCAGGGACGCGATCCGGCCCGAGGCGCGTGCCGCCTCCATGTCGTCGGCGGTGGTCGCCAGCAGCAGGTCGTCGGGGTGGCGCTCGGCCAGCCGGCGCACCACGTCGACCTGTTCGAGGGTCGCGGTCAGCGCGGCACCGCCCTTGAGCGACACCGACACGTAGACCGACCAGAACTGCGCGCCCACCCCGCCGGCCCGCAGCCGCGGCAGGTCGGTGTGGGTGCGGGCGCTCTGGTCGGCGGTGAGGTCGAACCGGTCCAGGTCGTACGCGACCTGCTCGCGCAGCGCCCACGGCAGGTCGTTGTGGCCGTCCACCACGGGGTGGGCGGCCAGCAGGTCACGGGCGCGGTCGAGGCGGCGGTCCACAGGGGCTCCAAGTGCGTTGCGGGGGTGCGCGCCCACCGGGCACGCACCCCTCGACGGGCGGCGGTCCGCGGCGGCTACCGGGCGAAGCCGAAGCCCGCGGTCCCCTTCACCTTCGCACGCAGCCGGTCGCCCTTCTCCGTGGCCTGCTCGGTCAGCGACGTCTGGAACTCGCTCATCCGCGCGCGCAGCTCCGCGTCATGGGCGGCCAGGATGCGTACGGCCAGCAGCCCGGCGTTGCGCGCACCGGCCACCGACACCGTGGCGACGGGCACGCCCGCGGGCATCTGCACGATCGACAGCAGGGAGTCCATGCCGTCCAGGTACTTCAGCGGCACCGGCACCCCGATCACCGGCAGCGGGGTGACCGCGGCCAGCATCCCCGGCAGGTGGGCGGCGCCGCCCGCGCCCGCGATCAGCGCCTTCAGGCCGCGGTCGGCGGCCTGCTCACCGTAGGCGACCATCTGGTGCACCATCCGGTGCGCGGAGACCACGTCGACCTCGTAGGGCACCGAGAACTCGTCCAGGGCCTCGGCCGCGGCCTCCATCACCGGCCAGTCGGAGTCGGAGCCCATCACGATGCCGACGGCGGGGGACGGCGCTTCACTCATCGATGGTTCCTCGCAGGTAGCCGGCCGCGTGGTCGGCGCGCTCGCGCACGTCGGCCAGGTCGTCGCCGTAGGTGTTCACGTGGCCGACCTTGCGGCCGGGCTTCACGTCCTTGCCGTACATGTGGATCTTCAGGCCCGGGTCGCGCGCCATGCAGTGCAGGTACGCCGGGTACATGTCGGGGTAGTCGCCGCCCAGGACGTTGGCCATCACCGTCCAGGGCGCGCGGGGGCGCGGGTCGCCGAGCGGCAGGTCGAGCACGGCGCGCAGGTGGTTGGCGAACTGCGAGGTGACCGCGCCGTCCATGGTCCAGTGGCCGCTGTTGTGCGGGCGCATGGCGAGTTCGTTGACGAGCACCTCGGAGCTGCCGTCCGGGCGGCGCACCTCGAACAGCTCGACCGCCAGGTGCCCGACCACACCCAGTTCGGCGGCGACGGTCAGCGCCAGCTGCTGCGCGGCGGCGGACAGCACGTCCGGCAGCCCGGGCGCCGGCGCGATCACGGTGTCGCACACGCCGTTCACCTGGATCGACTCGACCACCGGGTAGGCGACCGCCTGGCCGTGCGGCGAGCGCACCACGTTGGCGGCCAGCTCGCGGACGAAGTCCACCTTCTCCTCGGCGAGCACCGGCACCCCGGCCTTGAACGGCTCGGCGGCCTCCGCCTCGGAGCGGACGACCCACACGCCCTTGCCGTCGTATCCGCCGCGGGCGGTCTTCAACACCACGGGGAAGCCGTCGCCCTCGGCGGCGAAGCGCACCACGTCGGCGGGGTCGGCCACGACCCTGTTGCGCGGGCAGGGCACGCCGATCTCGGCGAGGCGGCGGCGCATGACCGCCTTGTCCTGGGCGTGCACCAGGGCGTCGGGCCCGGGCCGCACCGCGATGCCGTCCGACTCCAGGGCGCGCAGGTGCTCGGTGGGCACGTGCTCGTGGTCGAAGGTGATCACGTCGCAGCCCGCGGCGAAGGCACGCAGAGTGTCCAGATCCCGGTAGTCGCCGACGGTCACGTCGGACACGACCTGGGCGGCGGAGTCCTGCGGGGTGTCGCTGAGCAGGCGGAAGCGGATGCCGAGGGGGATGCCGGCTTCGTGGGTCATACGGGCGAGCTGGCCGCCGCCGACCATGCCGACTACGGGAAATGTCACGGTGAGGGTCCTGCCGGTGGTACGGGGGCTGGGTGCTGTCCAGGATATCCGCCGGCCGCCGGACGGAACTCACGGCCTTCGCAGGCCGTCTTCCTCCCCGAGGCAGCTAGGCTGTGGTCGAACCGTCGCCATCCGGCGCCCCGATCCCACCAGGAAGCCGAGTCCCCAGACCCCGACAGAACCAGGCCCAGCGACATCATGAGCGGACTGCGCGCACTGCGATCGAAGCTTGCCCTGATCTACCGCGAGATCGCCAAGTTCGGCGCGGTCGGCGCGGCGGGTGTGCTCGTCAACATCGGCGTGTTCAACCTGGTCCGGCACAACACGGGGTTGCAGACGGTACGCGCCAGCATCGTGGCCACCATGGTGTCGATCGTCTTCAACTACGTCGGCTTCCGGTACTTCACCTACCGCGACCGGGACCGGGCGGGCCGCACCAAGGAGCTCAGCCTCTTCCTGTTCTTCAGCATCATCGGCCTGGTGATCGAGAACGGCGTGCTCTACGCGGCGACGTACGGCTTCGGCTGGGACACCCAGTTGCAGAGCAACGTGTTCAAGTTCGCCGGTATCGGGGTGGCCACCCTCTTCCGCTTCTGGTCCTACCGCACCTGGGTGTTCCGGCGGCTGCCGGCCCGCGAGGCGGTGGAGCAGGCGGAGTCGTTCCTCACCGCGGCCGGGCCCGCGAAGCGGGACAAGGTCGGCAAGCAGAAGCGGGCGGCCGCCGACCGGATCGGCTAGGGTCCCGCGATCGCCGCACCGAACCCCCCGGGCCGCCGCCTGCCCCAGCGCCTCAGCTGATGACCTCCTGGCGCGGTGGCGGCGGGGTGATCTCCTGGGCGAGGAAGAGGGCGAAGACCGGCGGCCGCTGCTGGAGCAGTTCCAGCCGCCCGCCGTCCGCCTCGGCGAGGTCGCGGGCCACCGCGAGGCCGAGCCCGGTGGAGTTGCGGCCGCTGACGGTCCGCTCGAAGACCCTGGCGCCCAGGTCCGGCGGCACCCCGGAGCCGTCGTCCGACACCTCCACCACGGCCTGGTTGCCGGTCACCCGGGTGTGCAGGGCGAGGGTGCCGGCGCCGTGCATCAGCGAGTTCTCGATCAGGGTGGCGAGCACCTGGGCGACCGCGCCCGGGGTGCCGACCGCGCGCAGCCCGCGGGTGCCGGACAGCTCCACGGCGCGCCCCTCGTTCTGGTAGGCCGGCCGCCACTCCTCGACCTGCTGCCGGATCACCTCGTCGAGTTCGAAGTCGACCGCGGAACCGCTGCGCGGGTCGCGTGAGTTGGTCAGCAGCCGCTGCACGACGTCGGTGAGGCGCTCGACCTGGCCCAGCGCGATCGCCGCCTCCTCCTTCACCGCCTCGTGGTCGTCGGCGCTGTCCATGATCTCCTCCAGCCGCATGGACAGCGCGGTCAGCGGGGTGCGCAGCTGGTGGGAGGCGTCGGCGGCGAGCCGGCGTTCCGCGGTGAGCATCCGGCCGATGCGCTCGGCGCTGGCGTCCAGGACGTCCGCGATCCGGTCGAGTTCCGGCACCCCGTAGCGGCGGTGGCGGGGGCGCGGATCGCCCGAGCCGAGGCGCTCGGCGGTCTCCGCGAGGTCGGTGAGCGGGCTGGCCAGCCGCCGTGCCTGGCGCATCGCCAGCACCACCGCGGCCAGCACCGCCAGCAGCGCCACCGCGAGGATCACCAGCAGGGTGCGGCCGATCTGCCGGCTGACGGTGGAGCGCGACTCCTCCACGGTGACGGACTCGCCGTGGTCGCCGCGCTGCGTGGACTTCAGGACCGCGCCCGAGGGCCGGTCGCCGAGGTGCACCTCGGGCCGTCCGGGCACCCGTACGAGCGCGTACCGGTTGTCGGCGATCTGCCGGTCCAGGCCCTTGGCGTCGACCGACTCACCGGCCAGGATGCGGTTCTCCACGATCCCGGTGAGCCGGACCGCCTCGGACTGCACGCCGTCCTGGGCGCTGCTCTGGATGGTCCGCGCTTCCACGATCACCAGGGAGATGCCGAAGACGGCGATCACGACGAGCACCACGGCCAGCGTGGAGGTGATCAGGCGGCGGCGCATCGAGCGGGCGGGTCAGTTCTTCTCGAAGCGGAAGCCGACGCCGCGGACGGTGGCGATGTAGCGCGGGTTGGCCGCGTCGTCGCCGAGCTTCTTGCGCAGCCAGGAGATGTGCATGTCCAGGGTCTTCGTCGACGACCACCAGGTGGTGTCCCACACCTCGCGCATCAGCTGCTCGCGGGTGACCACCCGGCCGGCGTCCCGCACCAGGACCCGCAGCAGGTCGAACTCCTTGGCGGTGAGCTGGAGTTCGTCGTCGCCCATCCAGGCGCGGTGCGACTCGACGTCGATCCGCACCCCGTGCGTGGAGGGCTGGGCGGACTCGGTGGTGCCGCGCCGCAGCAGGGCCCGGACCCGGGCGAGCAGTTCGGCGAGGCGGAACGGCTTGGTGACGTAGTCGTCGGCACCGGCGTCCAGGCCGACCACGGTGTCCACCTCGTCGGCGCGCGCGGTGAGCACCAGGACGGGGAAGGCGTGTCCCTCCGTGCGGATGCGGCGGCACACGTCCAGACCGTCCATGCCGGGCAGGCCCAGGTCGAGCACCACCAGGTCGACCGCGCCGAGCAGCGCGGTCTCCAGCGCGGCGGGTCCGTCCTCGCGCACCTCGACCTCGTAGCCCTCGCGGCGCAGGGCGCGTGCGAGCGGTTCCGAGATGGATGCGTCGTCCTCGGCGAGAAGTACGCGGGTCATGGGCTTGATGGTAGTCCGCGCCGGGCCCTGGCGGCCCGGTGGTCCACAGACCCGTGGCGGCGGCCGGTCAGAGCACCTTGCGGCGGATCAGGGCGCTCAGGGTCAGGGCGGCGGGCAGCAGCGGCAGCCACACGGTGACGATCCGGAAGGCGAGCACCGCCGACGCGGCCGCCCCGGTGGGGGCGCCCGCGGCGACCAGGGCGATCGCCAGGGCCGCGTCCACCGAGCCGATGCCGCCGGGGGTGGGCACCAGGGCGGCCGCGCAGGTGGCGGCGAGGTAGGCGAGCGCGACGGGCACCGGCGCGACCGGCAGGTCGAGGGCGCGGGCGACGGCGGCCATCGACGCGGCCTGGATCAGCGGGAAGACCAGCGATCCGCCCCACAGCGCCAGTGCGCGCTCCGGCCGCGCGTGCAGGGTGCGGGCGTCGGCGAGCGCGTCGGTGACGAACCCGGCGACCGCGCGGCGCAGCGAGCCGGCGAGCACCAGGGTGAGGACGGCCGCGGCGGTCACCGCGGCGGCCGCCGCGGCCAGCAGCAGGAGCCCGTCCCCGTCCGGCAGCAGGCCCTTGGCGTGCAGGGCGTGCGGATTGGCGGCGAGCAGCACCAGCAGCAGGCCCACGCGGCAGCAGGACTCGGCGAGCGAGTACAGCGCGAGGGCGGCCGTCGCGCGGGCCAGCGGCACCCCGTTGACGCGCAGGAACCGCAGGTTGACCGCGCTGGCGCCGAGCCCGGCGGGGGCGAGCTGGCCGGCGGCGGTCGCCGCGAACTGGGTGGCCAGCAGCGGGAGCCGGGGCAGGGGTTCCAGGACGGTGCCCTGGCGGGCGACGGAGTTGGCGGCCCAGCCGAGGCCGGTGCAGGCCAGCGCCGCCAGCAGCCAGCCGGGGTCGGCGGAGACCAGGTCGTGCACGCCCGACGCCATCAAGGAGCGGTGCGCGAGCGCCCACACGCCGACCAGGACGGCCGGCACGAGCCCGGCGGCGGTACGCAGCGGCAGGCGCCGCCACAGGGCCCTGCCGGCCCGCCCGGGCTGGTCCTGGGCCTCCTCCTCGGCGGCGGTGTCCGCGCTGCTCGTGCCGGCCGCGGGCGGGCCGGGCGCCGGGACGCGCGTCCTGCGGCGGACCCTGGCAGGCGTCCGCGGCATCGCACCCGCCCCCCGCCCCGCTCGTCACCGGCCCGGCGCCGGCCGGTCGCCGGCTGCCGGACCCGGCCGGGCGGCCGGGTCCGATCGCAGCATCGCGGGGCCGGGCTACGGCGGGGATACGCCCAGGCCACGGATGGGACACGTCCTGGAGTCGGGCGGGCCGGGCGCCGCGCGGCCGGGTCCTACTGATGTCCGACGGGCGCCGACGAGTGCCCGGTCAGCAGGCGCACAGGCAGAAGGGGTGGCCCGCCGGGTCGGCGTACACCCGCCAGTTGCGCGTGCCGCCCTGGTCGCCCTCGAGCAGGGTCGCGCCCAGGGAGAGGACCTGCTGCTCGGCGGTGTCCATCTGCTCGCGCGGCACCGCGATGTCCAGGTGGAACTGCTGCGGCCGCTCCGGGTCCGGCCAGGCCGGCGCCCTATGGGCGGGGGCGAGCTGGAAGGACAGCCGCTGCCCGTCCTCGCGGTTGAGGTCGACCCAGGTGCTGTCCTCGGCGTCGACGGTGCCGCCGACCAGTTCCGCGTAGAAGGCGGCGAGCGAGGCGGGGTCCGGGCAGTCGAGGACGACAGCGCCGAGGGTGCCGATCATGCGGGCTCCATAAGGTGTCAGGCGGCCCGGGAGCGTTACCTGCTTCCGGTCCTTGCTGGTAACCGTTACCTCATGATGGCGGCATTGGGGTAACGCTGCAAGGCTGATTCGGCAGTAACGTTGCGGGGGTGGAGCAGCCCGGAGACCGCCATGCCGCACCCCAGTCGCTTCGGCTGGTGCAGGACCTGGTCAACACCGTCGACCTGGAGGACACGGAATCCGACGCGCTGGGCAGCCCGGAGGCGCTGGCGGCATGGGCGCGCGAGCACGGGATCACAGCGGGCGGCGGCTTCGACTGGGCGGGGCTCGACATGGTCCTGACGCTGCGCGAGGCGCTGCGCGACGCCTGCTCCGCGCACGCGGGCACCGACATGGCGCCGGAGGCGGTCGCCGCGCTGGACGGGCTGCTGGCCGCGGCCCCGCTGCGGCTCGCGGTCGATCCGGCGGGCGCCGCCACGGTGGTGCCGGGCCCTACGGACGACGGCGTCGCGGCCCTGACCGCGCAGGTGGCCGCGGCGATCGCGGCGGCCGCCGCGGACGGCACCTGGCACCGTCTGAAGGCGTGCGCGGCCGACACCTGCCGCTGGGCCTACTACGACCGCAGCCCGGCCGGCCGCGGCCGGTGGTGCTCGATGGCGGTCTGCGGCAGCCGGGCGAAGATGCGGGCCTACCGCGGCCGGAAGTGAACGCGGCGGCGCACAGGACACCCTGACACGCAGTCAGGCGGCGCCTGGGGCGGACGAGGCCGCGTGCCCCGCGTCGTTACGCGTTGGGGCGGCCCATCGCGCGGAAGGTCCAGCCCGCCTTGCGCCACAGCTCCGCGTCGAGCGCGTTGCGCCCGTCGAGGATGTGCAGCTGCCCGGCCACGTCGGCCAGCGCGACCGGGTCCAGGTCGCGGAACTCGCGCCACTCGGTGAGGTGCAGGACGATGTCCGCGCCGCGGACCGCGTCCAGGGCGCTGTCGGCGTACCCCAGGGTCGGGAAGAGCCGCCGGGCGTTGGCCATGCCCTTGGGGTCGTAGACGGTGACCTGGCCGCCCTGGAGGTGGATCTGGCCCGCGACGTTCAGCGCGGGGGAGTCGCGCACGTCGTCGGAGTCGGGCTTGAAGGCGGCGCCGAGCACCGCGATCCGGCGCCCGAGGAAGCTGCCGCCCAGCGCCTCGCGGGCCCACTCCACCATGTGGGTGCGGCGCCGCATGTTGACGGAGTCGACCTCGCGCAGGAAGGTCAGCGCCTGGTCCGCGCCCAGCTCGCCGGCCCGCGCCATGAACGCGCGGATGTCCTTGGGCAGGCAGCCGCCGCCGAAGCCGATCCCGGCGCGCAGGAACTTCTTCCCGATCCGGTCGTCGTGCCCTATGGCCTCGGCGAGCACCGCGACGTCGCCGCCGGCGGCCTCGCACACCTCGGCCATGGCGTTGATGAAGGAGATCTTCGTGGCGAGGAAGGCGTTCGCGGCGGTCTTGACCAGCTCGGAGGTCGGGTAGTCCGCGACGATGAACGGCGTCCCCTCCGCGATCGGCCCGCCGTAGACCTCCCGCAGCAGGGACTCGGCGCGCTCGCTGGCCACGCCGACCACGATCCGGTCCGGGTGCAGGGTGTCCTGCACCGCGAAGCCCTCGCGCAGGAACTCCGGATTCCAGGCCAGCTCGACGCCGTCGCCCGCCGGTGCCAGCTCGCGCAGCATCCCGGCCAGCCGGGCGGCGCTGCCGACCGGCACGGTGGACTTGCCCACCACCAGCGCGGGCCGGCGCAGGTGCGGCGCGAGCAGGCTGACGGCGCTGTCCACGTAGCTCATGTCGCAGGCGTACTCGCCCTGCTTCTGCGGGGTGTTGACGCAGACGAAGTGCACGTCGCCGAAGTCGGCGACCTCCTCCCACGACGTGGTGAAGCGCAGCCGCCCGCTGGAGCCCTCGATCCCGGCCACGTGCTTGGCCAGCAGGTCCTCCAGGCCGGGCTCGTACATCGGCACCCGGCCCTGGGCCAGGGTGGCGATCTTGCTCTCGTCGATGTCGAGGCCGAGCACCTCGAATCCCAGCTCGGCCATGGCGGCGGCATGGGTGGCGCCGAGGTAACCGGTGCCGATGACGGTGAGCTTCAGAGGCATGCGCCGAAGCATAGTCCGGACCGGCTCGGCCGAATCCAGCGTGCGGCGGCGGCCGAGGGGCCACAATGCGTCCATACGGCCACAGGCCAACCGGGGTGGGGGTGCGTCATGGCGTACGAGGCTGGACCGGACGGCACGGGCGAAGATCCGAACGCCTCCTCGGGCCCGGAGCAGGCACCCTCCGAACCCGCACCCTTGGACCCCCGAGGCCGGCCCGCCGAGCCCGACCCCGCACCCATGGACCCCCAAGGCGGGTCTGCCGAGCCCAGCCCCGAAGGCCCCGCACCCAAGGACCCCGGCCCCGAGGACCTCGCGCCCGACCGGCGGGCGCGGCGGCGGCGCCGTACCCGCCGGGTCCTCTACGCCGCCCTGAGCCTGCTGTGCGTCGGCGCCCTGCTGATCGTCGGCACCGGCTACTGGGCCTACCACCACTACACCGGCCGGGTGCAGCGCATCCCCAACGCCTTCCCCACCGACGTGCCGCAGTCCGCGGTGCCGCAGCCGTCCCGCAGCGGCAGCCAGACGTTCCTGCTCGTCGGCCTGGACGCGCGGTCCGACCTGCCCACCACCGGCAAGGGCGCCAAGGCGCCCGAGTGGAAGCCGGGAGCCCAGCGCAGCGACACGATGATGCTGGTGCACATCCCCGCGGACCACAAGAACGCCTACGTCGTCTCGCTGCCCCGCGACTCCTGGGTGGACGTCCCCGGCCACGGCAGGGCCAAGCTGAACGCGGCCTTCTCCTGGGGCGGCCCGCCGCTGCTGATCGACACGGTGCAGCGCCTGACGAAGGTGCGGATCGACCACCTGATGGTGATCGACTGGAGCGGCTTCAAGAAGCTCACGGACGCGATCGGCGGGGTGGACATCACCGTCGACAAGACCGTCTCGCGGCGCAACGGCCCCGGCGGCGTGTGGACCGCGGGCACCCACCACATGGACGGCGCCGAGGCGCTGGACTACGTCCGTGAGCGCTACGGCCTGCCGCGCGGCGACCTCGACCGCACCCACCGCCAGCAGAACTTCCTGCGCGCCGTGCTCGGCAAGCTGCTGTCCACCGGCACCTTCACCAACCCGCTGAAGCTCAAGCGCACCCTCGACCAGGTCACTTCGGTGGTCAGCTTCGACGACCGGCTGACCGACAGCGACCTGCGCGACCTGGTGTGGCACCTGCGCGGGGTGCGGTCGAAGGACATGGCGTTCATGAACGCGCCGGTCGCGGGCTTCGACACCGTCGACAAGCAGTCGGTGGTGCTGCTGGACGCCAACGCCTCGGACGAGCTGTGGGAGGCGATGCGCAACGACACCATGGCGCACTACCTGGCGACCACGGACGGCGTCGACACCCTGGGCAAGAACGTGTCGTGATCGGCGCGGCCCGGTGTCGCCAACGTCACGCAGGGGAAAGATCACAGGCGCGGGCCCGTTGGCACCCGCCGCCCCGCAACCGTAGGGTTGCGGAGTTACTGAACGGTAGCAAACACTCGGGAGTGAGACTTCATGGCCGCAGCCGACTTCGACCTGTTCCGGACCTCTGAGGAGCACGAGATGCTCCGCGACGCCGTCCGGTCGCTCGCCGAGGCCAAGATCGCCCCCTTCGCCGCCGAGGTCGACGAGCAGTCGCGCTTCCCCCAGGAGGCGCGCGACGCCCTGGAGGCCAACGACCTGCACGCCATCCACGTACCCGAGGCGTACGACGGCTCCGGCGCCGACGCGCTGTCCACCGTGATCGTGATCGAGGAGGTGGCGCGGGTCTGCGCGTCGTCCTCCCTCATCCCGGCGGTCAACAAGCTGGGCTCGCTGCCGGTCCAGCTGTCCGGCTCCGAGGAGTTGAAGGCGAAGTACCTCGGCGCGCTGGCCCGCAAGGAGGGCATGTTCTCCTACGCGCTGTCGGAGCCGGACGCCGGTTCCGACGCCGCGGGCATGAAGACCCGCGCGGTGCGCGACGGCGACACCTACGTCCTCAACGGCGTCAAGCGCTGGATCACCAACGCCGGCGTCTCGGAGTACTACACGGTGATGGCCGTGACCGACCCCGAGAAGCGGTCGAAGGGCATCTCGGCGTTCGTGGTCGAGAAGGGCGACGAGGGCGTCTCCTTCGGCGCGCCCGAGAAGAAGCTCGGCATCAAGGGGTCCCCGACCCGCGAGGTCTACTTCGACAACGTCCGCATCCCCGCGAGCCGGATGATCGGCGAGGAGGGCACCGGCTTCGCCACCGCGATGAAGACCCTGGACCACACCCGCGTCACCATCGCCGCCCAGGCGCTCGGCATCGCCCAGGGCGCGCTGGACTACGCCAAGGGATACGTCCAGGAGCGCAAGCAGTTCGGCAAGGCCATCGCCGACTTCCAGGGCATCCAGTTCATGCTGGCCGACATGGCGATGAAGCTGGAGGCCGCCCGGCAGATCACCTACGCCGCCGCCGCCAGGTCCGAGCGCTCCGACGCCGACCTGACGTTCTTCGGCGCCGCCGCCAAGTGCTACGCCTCCGACGCGGCCATGGAGATCACCACCGACGCCGTCCAGCTCCTCGGCGGCTACGGCTACACCCGGGACTACCCGCTGGAGCGCATGATGCGCGACGCCAAGATCACCCAGATCTACGAGGGCACCAACCAGGTCCAGCGGATCGTGATGGCCCGTCAGCTCCTCAAGGGCTGAGCCCGCCGGCAGGAGTGGGAGGCGCCACCGCGGGCCCGGCCGTTCCCGGCCGGGCCCGTGTGCAATTGCCGCCGGACCGGCGGGTGCGCTCGCGGGCGCGGCGGCCCGCCGGCGGTGCGCGCGTAGGACGCCGTCGAGGGGTGCCGGGGTTCCCCGCGTCTCAACTCTGTAATAAACCCACACGGGATCGCGACGGTTTGTGTGAACTTTGTGCACGTGGACAGGTTTAGCGGTCGGTTTGCGACCAATTGACAAGCGGTTGCGCTCGCTTGTAGAGCTGTGTGGGCCATTGGCGGTGACCGGGGGGTCACTGTGTCACATGCCTGATGGCCATCCGCACTTCTGCTCCGATTTCTGTGAAGGGCAAACGTGTCCATATCCTCCCGCCGCACCTCCCTGACGGTGCGTTACGTAGGCGTTGCCTCCGCCGCAGTCGCTCTCGCGCTCGGCGTCGCAGGCACCGCGTCAGCCTGCAACATCAAGGACTTCTCGTTCACCGGCTCCGCCACCTGCGACCAGCAGAGCGGCAACGGCGTCATCACCGTGCACGACACCGACCGCACCCGTCCGGTCACGATCACGGTCAAGGACGACAGCGGCAAGCAGGTCGCCCAGCAGAAGTACACCGACAGCGGTGACTTCACCATCTCCGTGCCGTGGTCCGCGGGCGCGCACTATCAGGTGCTCGCGTCCGTCCAGGGGTACTTCGACAACCAGTCGGTGGCCAACGGCGTCACCCTGCCGAACACCGAGTGCGGCGCGTCGGCGCCCACCTCGCCCGCCTCCCCGTCGGCGCCCGCGACCGCTCCCTCGGCCTCGCCCTCCACCTCGCCGTCGACGTCGGCCTCTTCCCCGGCGGCGTCCGACAGCCCGAGCGCCGTGGCGAGCACGTCCGTCGCCGCGGTGGCCGACACCAGTTCCCCGTCGCCGAGCGGCAACCTCGCCGAGACCGGTGGCGGTAGCAACACCGGGATGATCGCGGGCATCGCGGGCGCCCTGGTCGTCGTGGGCGGCGGCGCCGTCTTCGGTCTGCGCCGGCGCAGCGCTTCCGCGCGCCACTGATCCGAAGTCCGGTCACGGGTTCGTCCCAAGGACGCTCCGTGCATGTCCCCGACACGTTCGAGGGCGATACGCTGCGACGCCGCCGCCGGTCCGCCGGCGGCGGCGTCTTCGCATGTCAGCACGTCGAACACAATGGGGGTACGTCCATGGCCATTCGCAAGTCCACCATGCAGGAGCAGGTGGCGCAGGCCATCGCGCAGATCAACCCGGCCGACCGGCCGATCGCCACGATCCACGTCCAGACCGGCCCGAGCCCGTGGTTCATCGCGGCCATCGGCGCCATGGGGACGCTGTTCGTGAAGTACTACTTCGTCACGGTCACCGAGCAGGCCGTGGTCTTCCACAAGGCGGGCCGGATGAGCGCCCGTCCCAAGGAGCTGGTCGCCGCGATACCGCGGCAGGAGGCCGCCCGCCTCATCAGCGAGGTCCACCGCAACACCATGTGGAGCTCGCTGAAGTTCCAGCTGCCCGGCCAGCAGAAGCCGACCCGGCTGAACGTCGCCCGCTACTGGCGCAACGAACTGGACCAGTGGGTGCCCGCGGCCACCGGGATGCGCGCCGCGTGACGCACGGCAGCGGCCCCGGTACCCCCTCTCGGGTTCGTGGGGCCGGGGCCGCTGCCTGTGGGACTCCCGTACGAGGCGGGGCGCCGGTCAGCCGGTGGTGGTGCCGACGTCGACCTTCTCGTCCTGCTGGAGCTCGCCGAAGAGCTGCTTGGACTTCGTCTTGTCCCACAGCACCGAGTCGCCGTCGCCGGTCTGGTAGTTGGCGTTGGCTATCGGCACCGTCAGCTGCTTGCCGTCGCCGCCGCTGACGCCCTTCATCGCGAAGAACATGTGCGTCAGGTCGAGCAGGCTCATGTTCTTGTCCACCACCAGGGTGTCCAGACCCGAGCCGATCACCGGGTAGAGCTTGAACGGGTTCAGGATGGTGGACGGCGACGCCGCCTGGTGCGCCAGCGTGGACAGGAACTGCTGCTGGTGCTTCATGCGCCCCAGGTCCTGGTCCGCCTCCTGGTGCCGCTCGCGGACGTAGGCGAGGGACTCCTTGCCGTTGACCTTCTGGCAGCCCTTCTGCAGGTCCGCGCCCGACGCCTTGTCCTTCAGCGGCGCGTCCAGGCACAGCCGCACCCCGCCCAAGGCGTCGACCAGGTTCACGAAGCCGGAGAAGCCGATCTCCGCGTAGTGGTCGATGTGGATGCCCGTGTTGTACTCCACGGTGCGGGTCAGCAGCTCGGGGCCGCCGTCCGCGTACGACTTGTTGAGCTTGTGCGTGGAGGCCGGGTACTGCTTCTTGGTCTCCTTGCCGTAGAACGACGGGATCGTCACGTAGGAGTCGCGCGGCAGGCTCAGCATCGTGGTGCCGTTGCTGCCGGTGTGCAGGATCATCATCGAGTCGGTGCGCTGCCCGGAGTCGGAGCCGGTGTGCAGCTCCTTCTCCTGGGCCGCGGTCAGGCCCTCGCGGCTGTCGGAGCCCACGATCAGGTAGTTGGTGCCCTTGCCCTTGGCCGGGGCGCCCGCCTCCTTGTTGATCGCGCTCAGGTCCACCTCGCGGCGCACCTTGGAGTCGGCCCAGAAGTACGTGGAGACGGACACCACGAGCAGCACCACGACCAGGCCGAGCGCGGTGTAGCCGATCTTCCTGCGGGTGCTCCAGCGCGGCCCGCGCGGCCCCCGGCCGCCCGGTCCACCCGTGCTCGGCGGCCCGTAGCCGCCGGAGCCGGCGCCGGCGCCAGGCTGCGGGCCCGGCTGCGGCCGCCGTGCCTGCTGCGGCGGGACACCGCCGTGGGCGGCGGCTCGACGCGGCGACAGTTCAGGGGGCAGCGGCGGCTCGGAGAGCCTGCGCTGCTCGGTGTCATCGCTCCAACCGTTCATGCCCGCCAGTGTGCCCGGCCCCGGCGCGGGACCGGCAATCACCGGCGGTTCTGTGGCAGACCCGATGCATTCGGCCACCGGCCGTAGCGCTCCCGCGACAGAAGGGCACACGACCGCGACAGTCTTCACCACCGGCATACAGTTGACGGCGTGATCGACTCATCCGCGCCGGAACCCCTGCCCACCCCGCAGGTCCCGGTCCTCCCGGGGAAGCCCACCTCCGCCTCCCGCATCACGCTCTCCCACATCATGAGCGCGCACGACACCAACCTGCTGGGCACCGTCCACGGCGGCGTGGTGATGAAACTGGTGGACGACGCGGCCGGCGCCGTCGCGGGCCGCCACTCCGAGGGGCCGGCGGTGACCGGCGCCATGGACGAGATGGCCTTCCTCGCCCCGGTCCGGGTCGGCGACCTGCTCCAGGTGGAGGCCCAGGTGAACTGGAC
The DNA here is from genome assembly GCF_057708105.1 of Actinacidiphila sp. bgisy144. Lineage (NCBI taxonomy): Bacteria > Bacillati > Actinomycetota > Actinomycetes > Kitasatosporales > Streptomycetaceae > Actinacidiphila > Actinacidiphila sp. bgisy144. Next base: position 58,781 of record NZ_JBYIRM010000034.1, read on the forward strand.
CGGCAAGACGTCCATGGAGGTCGGCGTCCGGGTCGTCGCCGAACGCTGGAACAAGGCCGGCCCCGGTGAGCAGGTCGCGACCGCCTACCTGGTCTTCGTGGCCGTCGACGCCGAGGGCAAGCCGCGCCCGGTGCCGCCGCTGATCTGCGAGAACGACCGGGACCGGCGCCGCTGGCAGGAGGCCCAGATCCGCCGCACCCACCGGCTGGCCCGCCGCCGCGCGATCCTGGAGCTGCGCCGCGAGCGCGCCGCGGAGGGCCTGGACGGCTGAGTCAGCAGCCCACCGGGTCGGCGCTCTGACCCGATCCCGCGGCCTGCTGTGCCTGCTGTGCCGGCTGTGCCGGCTGTGTGGAGGCGGCCGGCGGCGGCGCCAGCGTGGTCACCGGCCGCACCGTACGGCCCTTGAAGTCCATGCCGAGGGTGACCTGCATCACCGGGCCCCGGCCCTTGTCCGGCACCAGGCGTGCCCCGGGCAGCGCGGCGGCCAGCGTCTTCACCGAGCGGTCCCACCGGGGGTCGTAGCGGATGGTGGTCTGCGCGGGGTGGCCGTCGGCGGTGGTGGCCAGCCCCGGGGTGACGAAACCGGTCGCGCGCAGGGCCCGCTGCACGGTGCCGGCCAAGCCGCTGACGCCGGTGGCGTTGGCGACGGTGACGCTGATCCCATCGGGGGCGACGTCGACCTTGACGGCCTTGGGGGAGGAGGAGCCCGCGGCGGACCCGTTCGCGCCGCCGGTCCCGGCGGAGGCGACGGTCCCGGTGGGCCGCGGCGCCGCGGACGGCTGCCGGGCCCCGGCGCGGTCCGCGGTCAGCGGCTGGTCGGCGCGGACCGCGGCCCACAGCTTCCCGGCCTTCGCGGTGTCCCACTTCACGGTGGAGCCGACCCCCGGCACGTGGTAGCTCAGATCGCTCAGCGGCACCGAGGCGTACTCCGACGACTTGGAGCTGAAGCCCTTCATGCTGCGGGCCAGCGAGATCAGGTCGGTCGGCCGCAGTCCCTCGTCGGCGCGGACCGAGCCGAGCACGGTGCCGGCCACCTTCTCCAGCCGCATCGGGTTGGCCAGGGTGCCGCCCGAGGTGATCTTGTGGATGACCTGGGAGACGAACTGCTGCTGGCGCCGCATCCGCCCGAGGTCGGAGTCGGCGTCGATGTGCCGGGAGCGTACGTACTGAAGGGCCTGGCCGCCGTTGAGCGTGGTGGTGCCCACCGGCAGGTTCAGCCCGCTGTAGGAGTCCTTCAACGGGCGGGTGGTGCACACCGGGACCCCGCCGAGCACGTCCACGGTCTTCATGAAGCTGACGAAGTCGACTTCCAGGTAGTGGTCGATGTGCACCCCGGTCAGCTTCTCGACCGTGCTGACGGTGAGCTTGGGGCCGCCGTCGGCGTACGCCTCGTTGATCTTCGCCGGGTGCGTCGGGACCAGCGGCCTGCCGCCCGCCGAGGTGGCGTTGGCGGCCGCGGCGGCCTTCCCGGCGCCCTGCCCCCGCTTCGCCAGGACGGCGGCCGGGCCCACGTCCGGCAGCTGTACGTAGGTGTCGCGGGGGATGGACACCACGCTCGCCCGGTCCCGGTCCTGCGAGAGGTGCACCAGCATGATCGTGTCGGTGCAGTGGCAGGGCGCTCCGCCCAGGTGGTACTGCTTCTTCTCCTGCGGGTCCAGCCCGTCCCGGCCGTCGGTGCCGACCAGCAGGAAGTTGGTGCCCTTGCTGCCGCCCGGCCGGTTCTGGATGCCGCCGAAGGCGTCCACCCGGTTGATCGCGCCGTTCAGCCCGGCCACCATCGCGTGGCCGACCCCGCTGGCGGTGATCACCAGCAGCGCCACCCCGCCCGCGATCCTGGTGCTCAGCCGCACCGGCGGCCTGCGCCGCGGCCGCCGCGGGCCCGCGGGCTGCGCGGCTGCCCTCCTCGTACCCGCCGGAACCCGCCCCGCCGGGCCGCGCCCCTGCCCGGTGGCCGGCGCCGGCGTCGGCGCCGGGACCACGGCGCTGCGGCGGACACCGGACGGCGACTGGCGGCTTCGGGTGGGCGGCACGGGCGACCTCCGAACAGTTGCGGTGCGGCCGTCGCGACGGGGGCGCCGCCGGCGCGCTGCGACCCGGTTGGCCGCCTGAAGACCCGATCAGGCTAGAGACAAATAGGACTGTCAGTCTTCACCCCACGCGCTGGTGTCCCCCGTTAGCGGTAACGTTTGCCGGAATGAACGCCGTCACCCCCGCCGCGCTCCCGGCCGTCTCCGTGATCATGCCGGTGCTCGACGAGGAGCGCCACCTGCGCAATTCCGTCCGGCACATCCTGGCGCAGGACTACCCGGGCGAGCTCGAGGTCGTCATCGCGCTCGGCCCGTCCACGGACCGGACCGACGCGATCGCCGCGGAGCTGGTCGCCGAGGACCCGCGGGTCCACACCGTGCCCAACCCCACCGGCCGCACCCCCGCAGCCCTCAACGCGGCGATCAAGGCGTCCCGGCACCCGGTCGTGGTCCGCGTCGACGGCCACGGCATGCTCTCGCCGGACTACATCGCCACCGCCGTCCGGCTGCTGGACGCCACCGGCGCGGCGAACGTCGGCGGCCTCATGCACGCCGAGGGCGAGAACGACTGGGAGCGGGCGGTGGCCGCCGCCATGACGTCGAAGATCGGCGTCGGCAACGCGGCCTTCCACACCGGCGGCGCGGCGGCCCCCGCCGACACCGTCTACCTCGGCGTCTTCCGCCGTGAGGTGCTGGAGCGGCAGGGCGGCTACAACGAGGAGTTCGTCCGCGCCCAGGACTGGGAGCTGAACTACCGCATCCGCGAGGCCGGCCACCTCATATGGTTCTCGCCCGAACTGCGCGTGTCCTACCGCCCCCGGCCCAGCGTGCGGGCCCTCGCCAAGCAATACAAGGACTACGGCCGCTGGCGCCGGGTGGTGACCCGCTACCACCGCGGCTCGGTGAACCCGCGCTACCTCGCCGCCCCGACCGCCCTGGTCGCCAACGTGGCCGGACTTCTGCTCGGCGGCGGCACCACCCCGTGGGCGCTGCTCGTCCCGGGCGCGTACGTGGCGGGCATCACCCTCGGCTCGCTGCCGGCCGGCCGCGGCCTGCCGATCGGCGCCCGGCTGCGTATCCCGCTCGCGCTGGCCACCATGCACATGTGCTGGGGCTACGGCTTCCTGACCAGCCCGCGGTCGCTGGCCCGCCGGGTCGTCGCCAGCCGCCGGCCCGCCGTGACCGAGCCGGCCCCGGCCCAGCCGGCCGACGTGTAGACCCTCGGCCTTCCCTCAGCGGCGTACGGCGAGGGGCCCACCGGTTCCGGTGGGCCCCTCGTGCGTGCCGGTCGGTGAGCCACCGGGTGCCCGGGGCCCGCGGTCAGAACTGGTAGACCGGCAGGATGTCCATGCAGCCCGTGGTGTCGGCGCCGTTGATGACGTCGGCGTCGTCGGGCACCGAGCCCGCCTTCGGCAGGGTCGCGCTGTAGTCGGTGCCGCTCTTCCAGTCCGAGCCGACGGTCAGGGTGATCGTCTGCACGTCGGAGGAGGCCTTGACGTCGTTCGACGGGATCTTCAGCGCCTTCGCCACCGACAGCGCGTCGGACTTGCTCTGCGCGCCGCCGCTGGAGGGGTAGTTCAGCACGGTGCTCTCGCGCGGCCCGGTGTCCTGGCTGGCCGCCGCCTGGGTGAAGCCCGCGGTGCCCAGCGCCTTGGCGAGTGCGCCGGCGCGGCCCGGGGTGGCGACGCCGTCGGCGCTGCCCGCGGTGCCGTTGACCACGGTGACCGGGATGCTCGCGGGCGCCTGCGCCGCCGGGCCGGTGGTCGCCGAGGGGGTCGGCGTGGCCGACGAGGTGCCGGTCTTCGCCTTGCCGTTGGCGTCCATCGCCACGTCGTTGCGCAGCAGCGACCAGACCGTCGAGGCGCTCGGCGCGGGCAGGTAGTGCGCGTTCGGGTCCTGGGGGTCCTCGATCCGCGGCATGGTCAGCATCGTGATCCGGTTCGGCGGGATCGTCTTGAGCTGCATGCCGAGGTCGTAGAGCTTCTTCGGGGTGCCGATCTCGGAGGACACCTCGAACGCGGACATCGCGGTGGTGGCGATCTTGTTGAGCTTCGCCGGGTCGGTGAAGAGGTTCTGGCCGCGCAGCTTGCGGATCAGTGAGCTCATGTACATGTGCTGCGCCTTCGAGCGGCCCGCGTCGCTGCCGAACGCGTGCCGGGTGCGCAGCCACTGGAGCGCCTGCTGGCCCTTGACGGTGTGGGTGCCCGCGGTCAGGTGCAGGTGCGAGCCGCCGGGCTGGGCCGCGGTCGCGTGGTCGTCGACGTTCTCCTTGACGCAGACGTCGACGCCGCCGACGACGTCGGCCATCTTCACCACGCCCGCGAAGTCGATGGTCAGCCAGTGGTCGATGTAGACGCCGGTGAGGTTCTGCACGGTGGCCAGGGTGCAGCCCGCGCCGCCGCGGCTGAGCGAGGCGTTGATGATGTCGTTCGTCTTCGCGTAGACCTTGTGCGTCTTGGGGTCGGTGCACTCGGGGATGTCCACCCGGGTGTCGCGGGGGATGCTCACCACCGACATGTTGCTGCGGTCGGCCGACAGGTGGGCGATCATGATCACGTCGGCCCGGGCGCCGGTCGCGTCCGCCGCGCCGCCGAGCTTCGCGTCCTCGGGGTCGGAGCGGGTGTCGGAGCCGAGGATCATGATGTTCATCGGGGTCTGGCCCGCGGAGTTCGCCTTGGACTTGGCGACGTTCGTCTTGCCGCTGCTGCGCTCGCCCTTGCGGATCTTGCCGGCGAGGTACTCGTAGTAGCCGTAGGCCGCGCCCGCGGTGCCGAGTACGGCCACCGCGACCACGATGGCCACCCAGCGGAACACCTTGCGCTTGCGGCTCCTGGTCTTGCGCCGCCCGCCGCGCCGGTGCCCGCCGCCGTGACCCGCGGCGCCGGCCGCGGCGCCGGACGGGGTGGGGCTGTCGCCGGAACCGCCGGGGCCGTCGAAGCCGCCGGAGCCGCTGGCACCTCCGGGGTCGCCGGCACCACCCGAGCCGTCGAAATAGCCGGAGCCGCCCGAACGCGGCCCGGGTATCGCGCCGTCGTGGAAGGAGCCCTGGTCCCAGTCCGGGCCGCCGGGGTCGGAAGCAGCCCCGTAGCCGGGCTCTCCCACCCTGCCGTCGCGCATACGGACTCCTCCGCTCACCGGTCCGGCTGGGGCAGCCGTCATCCCGTCTTCGTCGTCTGCTTATCAGACCGTCGTTTCGGATAGTCGTTTCAGACCGTCCATGACCGTCTCCTCAGACCGTCCTTATGTCAGACGGTCGGATGGCGGACATAGTTGCATGCGGGGGGCAGGACATACCGGGCCCGTCATCGCGGTGACGCGGTGGCCTATCCCACGCAGGAGGTGTCGTCCGCCGTGATCGACTTCAGGCCCTTGGGCGGGGTGGTGGGCGGGGCGATCGGCGTGCCCGGCTTGGTGTAGTCCGCGCCCAGGGTGAGCGACATGTACGTCAGCGGCGGCACGTCCTTGGTGCCCTCGATCAGCGCGGACGCGGGCAGGCCCATCATCGCGGCCAGCGAGCGGGCCTGGTCGGCCTGGTTCGGGGCGTAGCGCAGCGTCGTCTTCGCCGCGCGCGTCGCGGAGTCGCCGCCGTTGGCCGAGCGGTTGACGCCCTCGTCGTTCTGGAGCCAGAGGAGCACGTCCTGCGAGGCGCCGAACGAACCGGTGCCGTTGTAGACGGTCACGCGGGTGTTGTGCGGAGTGGCCTTGGCGCCGATCAGCTTGGGGTCCGTCCGGGCGGAGCCGTCCGACAGCGAGATGTCCTGCTTGACCACGCCGAACAGCTGCGTGGACTTCGCCTGGTCGATGACGACGGTGCGGTGCGTGCTGTCGTCCGGATTCTGCTCGACCGGCAGTTCGGCGAGCGTGAAGTGCTTGCCGGCGACCTTGCCGAACTGGCCGGCCAGGGTGTCGAGCGCGCTGACGCTGCCGATCGGGGTGTCCACGGTCAGCACGCCCGCGGCCGTGGTGGCCAGCGCCTTGAGCTTCTTCGGGTCGGTCAGCGCCGAACCCGAGGTGGCGGTGCGGAACAGCGCGGCCAGGAACTGCTGCTGGACCTGCACCCGGGCCAGGTCGCCGCCCGCGGGCACGCCGGACGAGCCGGGCAGTTCCTGTTCCGCGCGCACCAGCGCCAGCGCCTGCGCACCGGCCACCTTCTGCCGACCCGCGCCGAGCGAGAGCCCGGTCGAGGCGTCGTGCAGCGGCTGCTTCAGGCACATCTCCACACCGCCGAGGGCCGTGGTCAGCCGCTGCACCGCGGCGAAGTCCACCATCACGAAGTGGTCCACGTGCAGCCCGGTGAGCTGGGAGACCAGCCGCATCGCGCAGCCTGCGTCGCGTCCGGCGAGCACCGTGGCGAACCGCTGCCCGCTCGCGCCCTTGACCACGGTGTCGCCCACCGGGCACTCGGGCACGTCGGTGACGAGGTTGGGCGGGATGCTCACCGCGGTGGCGTTGCTGCGGTCGGCCGACAGGTGCAGCAGCACCGCGGTGTCGGCCTGCCCGGTCGCGGCCGCGGTGCCGGACTCGTGGCCGATCCCGGCCCGGCTGTCGGTGCCGAGCATCAGGATGTTCATCTGACCGGTGGCGGAGAAGGAGGAGGTGCCCGCGTTGCCGACGTCCAGGGTGTGCACCACCGCACCGGACTTGTGGAACGCGGCGTAGCCGCCGACCCCGCCCGCGACGACCGCCAGGCCGATGACGCCGGCCGCCCACACCGTCGTCATGCTCCGGTGCTGCTTGGGCTTGCGGCGGCTGGGTGCGGCGGTGGCTCCGGTGGTGCCCGCGGCGCCCGCGGCCCGGGTCCCGCCCGCACGCCGGGAGCCGCGGCCGGCGGCGGCCCGGCGGCTGCCGGGCGGGCGCGGCGCGGCGGGCGGTGGTACGGGACCGGGTGCGGCCGCAGGTGCGGGCTCGGGTGCGGGTTCCGTCGCCGACTCGGCCGGTTCCAGCCGCAGTTGGTAGGTGCCCGTGACCGGGTCGAGCACCCATTGGTCAGCGGGGTCGACGTACTCGGAGCCTTGCGTGTCCACGGTCGCTCGGGACCTCCATCCGCAGTGGCCTTAAGCGCCCTACCTTAGTTCATCGGCCTTTGCCGCAGATGTCTCGGTCGGCCGTCGTTCCCTTGAAGGTCGGAGCGTTCGAAGGGCTGGTCGAAGGGCTGGTCGAAGGGGTGCTCGACGGGGTCGCGGAGCCGGTGGCCGAGGGGCTGTCCGACGGACTGTCCGAAGGCGAAGGCGACGCGCCGGCCGTGCTGCTCGTACTGCCGCTCGTACCGCTGTCGTCGCTGCTGCTCGTGCCGTCGCTGCTCACCCGCACCGGCTGGTCGGCGCGTATGGCGGCGAAGAGCGTCTCGGCGTCGGGCTGCACCAACTGGTCGCGGTTGCGGTCCTGCACGTAGGGCTCGACGGGCGCGGTGACGAAGTGGATCGAGCCGGCGGGTATCTTCTGGAGGCGCTGCGCCAGCGCGTACAGGTCGCTGAGCGAGTTGAGGCCGGGGTCGGCCGTCAGCGACTTGGTGGCCGCGTCCAGCAGCGGGTACACCTTGCCGGGGTTGAGCAGCACCCCGTTGCTCTGCACCTTCTTGATCAGCGACGCGAGGAAGTCCTGCTGGCGGCTGATCCGTTCGGTGTCGCTGCCGTCGCCGATGCCGTGCCGGACCCGTACGTAGCCCAGCGCCTGTTCGCCGTTGAGCTTGTGCTTGCCCGCGGACAGGTTCAGGTGCGAGTACGTGTCATGGATGGCGACCGGGGTGCACACCTCGACGCCGCCGACCGCGTTCACCATGTTCTTGAAGCCGCTGAAGTCGACGATCAGGTGGTGGTCGACCCGTACGCCGGTCAGCTCCTCGACCGCGCGGATGGTGCAGGCCGCGCCGCCGAACTCGAAGGCCCAGTTGAACTGTTCGAACTTCGCGGCGACCGTGCTGCCGTCGGACTTGGTGCACTTGGGCACGTGCACCATCAGGTCGCGCGGGATGCTCACCGCGGTGGCGTTGCTGCGGTCGGCCGACAGGTGCAGCAGGATCGTGGTGTCCGAGCGCTGGGTGCCGGTGTCCTGGCCGTACTTGTCGTTGCCGCCGCTGCGGCTGTCCGAGCCGATCAGCAGGATGTTCTCGGTCGAGGCCGGGCCCTCGGGCGGGCGCTGCGACGCCTGCGCCTTCAGCTCGTTCTCGGTCACCGTGTCGGTGGTGATGTTGCCGTTGAGGTGCTGGTAGACGTACCAGACGCCGCCGGCGCAGGCGAGCACGAGCACCGAGGTGGCGATGGCGGTGTACTTCAGCCACCGGAAACGGCGCCGGGGCGCGGGGACTTCGGCATCGGAGTCGGGTGCGGCGGATTCGTCGGGCGCGGGTGCGGGTGCGGGTGCTTCGGTGGCTTCGGCGGGCTGGTCGGTTTCGTCGGGCGCGGGTACGGGCGCCTCGGCGGTTTCGGCCTTCACGGGTGCTTCGGCGGATTCGTCGGCTTCCGGCGCTTCGTCCTCCGGGTCCGCGGCGGAGTCGTCCCGCGATGGCTGCGCTGGCGTGGTCACGTCGTGCCCGTCCCTCGGTCAGGGGCCCGGCGGGCGGTGCCGGGCGTCATCCAGTCGCCGGAGGGATCGGACCCGAGTACCCGCGCGGCATTCGTTCAGACAGTCGAAATACCGCAAGGGTTGCCCGGAGCGCGCATTCTGTGCGGGAGTTGAGGAAATTTTCATGCAGGATCGGCACCTGCGTGATCAGTGGTGCTCAGGCGGCGCCCGGTGCGACCGTGCGGGTCACGCGCTCCGCGTCCTTGCGGCGCTCCAGCGCGTCGGCCGGCAACTGGTCGAGGTGCCGGCACAGGACGACGGAGGCGCCTGCGGCGAGCGGTGCCAGCAGCCCCGCGGCCAGCCCGTGCCAACCGTCGTACGGCAGCCCGGACAGCAGCCGCGCGCCCGGCGCCAGCCCCAGCGCCTCGGCCTCGGCGCGGGCCCTGGCCACCACCTCCGCGCCGGTGAGGGTCTCCCCGCCCGGCAGTTCGAGCGCCGGGTCGTCCGGTCCGACCGGCACGTAGGGCGTGAAACGGTCGCTCTGGGAGGGCACTTCGACCGCGTAGTCCAGGAACGGCTGCGGCGGCGGCTGGAGGAACCGCCCGCCGAGCGGCCGCAGCGCCATCGCCACCCGCGGGCCGGCGCAGCGCGCGGCCTCCTCCAGGGTGTCCGGGCCGCTCACCACCAGGTCGGCCGCCGCCGGATCGCCGCCGGGCACCGCGACGACGCCGGCGGCGGACGCGGCCACCAGCCACACCGCGGTCTGCCAGTGCGCGGGCAGCAGCAGCGCGACCCGGTCGCCGGGTTCGGCGCCCAGCTCGTCCTGGATCAGGTTCGCCGTCTTCGCCACCCAGTTGGCGAAGGTCGCCACCGACAGCTCGACCCGCTCGCCGGTCGCGTCGTCGTAGAAGGTGATCAACGGGCGGCCCGGGTCGGCGCGCAGCGCGTCGGCGAGCAGTCCGGCGGGGGTCAGTGCGCTGGAGGTCACACGGCCCAGGCTACCTGGGGCGATACGCGGACCCGGCCCGGTGTGCCGGTTCGCCGCAGCGGCAGACGTGCTGACGAGTTATCAGGTGGTGGTTTATCGGGTTTACCGCTTATGCCACTATCGTTCCCATGCGAGCACACCCCGCCTCCGCGGCCGGTACAGCCGACCCGACCCGCCGTCCCGCCACCGAGGCGATCCTGCTGGTCGGCGGCAAGGGCACCAGACTGCGCCCGCTCACCGTACACACCCCCAAGCCGATGGTCCCGGCCGCGGGGGTGCCGTTCCTCACCCACCAACTGGCCAGGGCCCGCGCCGCGGGCGTCGAGCACGTGGTGATGGCCACGTCCTACCTGGCCGAGGTCTTCGAGCCGTACTTCGGCGACGGCTCGGCGCTCGGCCTGCACCTGGAGTACGTCACCGAGACCGACCCGCTCGGCACCGGCGGCGCCCTGCGCAACGTCGCCCACCGACTGCACTCCGCGCCCGGCGAACCGGTCCTCGTCTTCAACGGCGACATCCTCACCGGCCTGGACATCGGCGCCCTGGTCGCCGCCCACCGCGCCGGCGGCGCCGACGTGTCGCTGCACCTGACCCGGGTCGAGGACCCGCGCGCCTTCGGGCTGGTGCCCACCGACCCGGACGGCCGGGTCACCGCCTTCCTGGAGAAGCCGCAGACGCCCGAGGAGATCGTCACCGACCAGATCAACGCGGGCGCGTACGTCTTCACCCGCGCCCTGCTCGACGAGATCCCCGCCGGCCGTCCGGTCTCCGTCGAGCGGGAGACCTTCCCCGGACTGCTCGCCGAGGGCGCTCACCTGCACGGCATGGTGGACTCCACGTACTGGCTCGACCTCGGCACCCCGCAGGCGTTCGTCCGCGGCTCCGCCGACCTCGTCCTGGGCCGCGCCCCCTCGCCGGCCGTCCCCGGGCGTCGCGGCGAACGGCTCGTGCTGCCCGGCGCCGAGGTCGCCGAGGACGCCAAGCTCTTCGCCGGCACCTGTGTCGCCGAGGGCGCGGTCATCGGGTCCGGCGCCCTGGTGGAGGGCAGCGCCGTACTGGCCGGCGCGCGGATCGAGCCGGGCGCGGTGGTGCGCGACAGCCTGATCGGGGTCAACGCCCGGGTCGGCAGCCGCGCGGTCCTCGTCGGGGCGGTGGTCGGCGACAACGCGGAGGTCGGCGCCGACAACGAACTGCTCGGCGGCGCCCGCGTGTGGTGCGACGCACGTATCCCGGCGGGGAGCGTGCGGTTCTCCTCCGACCAGTAGGCGGGGGCGGGGGGACCGGGGGGCACGGACCGGGGGCGCGGCGCGGCCCGGGGCCGGGGGGCGGGGGCGCGGTGCGGCCTGGGGCCGGAGGCGGGGGCGCGGGCGGTCTGGGCCCGGCCGGTCCGGGCCGCCGGGGCTCTGTCAGCGGAGGAGCCGGGGGCCTGTCAGCGGTGGAGCTGGGGTCTGCGCCGGGGCTGTCAGGGGCGAAGCGGAATCCGTGGGGCGAGGGCGCCGACGAGCCTTCGCAGTCGCCCGCTATACCCTTCCGGGGTGCCCGAAGACACCGCGTCCCCCAGGCCCGCCGCCGCGCAGGCGCCCCGGGGCCGCACCCGCACCTGGGCACCCCCCTTCCCCCTCGACGTGCGCCGCACCCTCATGCCGCTGCGCCGCGGCGGCGGCGACCCCGCCTTCCGGATCACCCCCGACGGCACCGTGTGGCGGGCCAGCCGCACCCCCGCGGGCCCGGCCACCCTGCGCCTGACCGGCAGCCCCGCCGCGATCGAGGGCACCGCCTGGGGCCCGGGCGCGCAGTGGCTGCTCGACGGCCTGCCCGCGCTGCTGGGCGCCGACGACGACCCGTCGGCGTTCGTACCGCGGCACCGCCTGGTGCACGCTGCGCACCGGCGGCACCCCGGGCTGCGGCTGACCCGCACCGGGCTGGTGCTGGAGTCGCTGATCCCCTCGGTGCTGGAGCAGAAGGTCACCACGATCGAGGCGTACCGCGCCTGGCGGCTGCTCCTGCTCCAGCACGGCGAGGCCGCCCCCGGGCCGCGGGACGCCGGGGCGCCGCCCGGTATGCGGGTCATGCCCGACGCGGCCGGCTGGGCCCGGGTGCCGTCCTGGGACTGGCGCGGCGCCGGCGTGGACAACAAGCGCGCCTCCGCCGTCCTGCGCGCGGTGCGTCTGGGCGGCCGCCTCGACTCCCTGGCCGCCCGCCCCGCCGAGGAGGCCGCGGCTTTGCTCACGACGGTCCCCGGCATCGGCCCGTGGACCGCCGCGGAGACCCTCCAGCGCAGCCACGGCGCCCCCGACGCGGTGACCGTCGGCGACCTGCACCTGCCGCACCACATCGGCTACGCGCTGACCGGCGAACCGCGCTGCGACGACGAGACGATGCTGCGGCTGCTGGCCCCGTACGCCGGGCAGCGGCACCGCGCCGCCCGGCTGATCCTGCTGGCCGCGCCCGCCCCGCCACGGCGCGCGCCGCGGATGGCGCCGGCCCGGCACCGCTGAAGCGGAACCCGAACCCGAACCGGAACCCGAACCGGAATCCCGCGGCGCCCGCTGGCGCGGCGCGGGCGCCGGACGGCCGCCGGCTGACGTGACCGCCGGAGCCCGCGCGGTCAGCGCACCGCGAGGAACGGCTCCGCCGCGCGCTCGGCCCTGGGCGCGGGTGCAGCTGCGGGGTGGCCGACCGCGATGGTGCCCAGCGGGTCCCACGACGGCGGCAGGTCGAGCACCTTGCGCACCACGTCGCGGCAGAACAGCGCGGAGGACACCCACGCCGACCCCAACTGCTCCCCGGCCAGAGCGACCAGGAGGTTCTGCACCCCGGCGCCGCCGGAGACCAGGAACATCTCCCGCTCGGCCGTCGCCCGCCGCTCGTCCGGGTACGTGTGCGCGCCGCCCTCGGTGACCAGGCACGGCACCACCAGATACGGCGCCCTGCGCAGCACCTCGCCGCGCCGCAGCCGCTTGGCGACGCTCTCCTCCGAGAAGCCGTCACCGCGCAGGTCGGCGGCCCACGCGTCCCGCATCGCGTCCAGCAGCCGCAGCCGCGCCTCCGGCGTCTCCAGCAGCACGAACCGCCACGGCGTGGTGTGGTGCGGGGCGGGCGCGGTCACCGCGAGGGCGACGGCGCGCCGCACCGCCGCCGGGTCCACCGGCGCGTCGCTGAACTCCCGCACGGTGCGCCGCAGCGACACCGCTTCCCGTACGGCCTCGGACGTGCCCAGCCGGAACATGTCGCTGGCCGCCGACCGCACCAGGGCCCGGGCCCCGATGTCCTCCGGGTCGTCGGCCCCGTCCGCCTTCTGGGGGCGCAGGACGCGTGCCAGGCCGCGGACCACCGCGACGGGCATCCCGGTGGCCTTGCCCTTGACGAGGTCGCCGGCCGCGGCCAGCTCGTCCGCGGTCGCGGTGATCGTGACGTTCAAGGGGTTGCCGTGGGAGTCCTCGCCGCCCCGCAGGTCGTCCAGTACCTGCACGCCGGCCGCGCCGATCGCCACGTCGGTGAGCCCGGAGCGCCAGGGCCGCCCGAAGGTGTCGGTGACGACGATGCCGACCTGTACGCCCAGCGCGTCCCGCAGCCCCTGCCGGATGCGCCGGGCGGAGGCGTCGGGGTCCTCGGGCAGCAGCAGTACGGTGCCCGCCGGGGTGTTGGACGCGTCGACCCCGGCCGCGGCCATCACGAAGCCGTGCCGGCTCTCCACGATCCGGGTGTTCCCGCGCCGGGCCACCAGCCGCACCGTTTCCGCGTCGATCGCGGCCTCGCGGTCGTCCGCCTCCACCAGCCGCCCTTCGGCCTTGCTGACGATCTTTGACGTGACGACCACCACGTCGCCGTCGGCCAGGGCGACGCCGGTGGCGACGATCAGCTTGGCGATGTCGGCGCCGGGCTGCACCTCGCCGATCCCGGGGACGGCGAACACCTCGTAGCGGGGGGCGGTCGCGGTCATGCCCGCACCTCCTCGGCCAGCGCGAGGGCCTCACGCGCCATCTGTGTGGTCGCCGCCAGGTCCGTCATGAGCAGCGGCACCGCCCGGCAGCGGATGCCGGCCGCCTCGACCTGCGGGGCGGCTCCCGCGTCCACGGTGTCCACCAGCCACCCGTCCAGCAGCCCGCTGCCGTAGTGCGCCGCCACCGCCGCCGCGGTGGACTCCACGCCCACGGCCGCCAGCACCTTGTCGGCCATCCCGCGCACCGGCGCGTCGCCGACGATGGGGGACAGGCCCACCACCGGCACCCCGGCCTCCGCGATCGCCTCGCGCACTCCCGGTACGGCCAGGATGGTGCCGACGCTCACCACCGGGTTCGACGGCGGGAACACGACCAGGTCCGCGCTGCCGATCGCCTCCAGCACCCCAGGGGCGGGCTTCGCGTTCTCCGCGCCGACCGGCACCACCGCGTGCGCGGGCACCGACGCGCGCAGCCGCACCCAGTACTCCTGGAAGTGGACCGCCTTGCGCTCCCCGTCGACCTCCACGAGCACATGGGTCTCGACCCGGTCGTCGGACATCGGGATGAGCCGCACCCCGGGTTGCCAGCGGGCGCACAGCGCCTCGGTGACCGCGCTGAGCGGATAACCCGCACCGATCATCTGGGTGCGGACGATGTGGGTGGCGAAGTCCCGGTCGCCCAGGCCGAACCACTCCGGTCCGACGCCGTAGGCGGCGAGCTCGTCCTTGACCGCGAAGGTCTCGTCTGCCCGCCCCCACCCCTGCTCCTCGTGGATGCCGCCGCCCAGGGTGTACATGACGGTGTCGAGGTCGGGGCAGACCTTCAGCCCGAACAGGTGGATGTCGTCTCCGGTGTTGCCGATGACGGTGATGTCCGCCTCCGGCGCCGCTGCCTTGAGGCCGCGCAGGAAGCGCGCTCCTCCGATACCTCCGGCCAGAACCACGATTCGCATGGCCCCAGTCTGTCAGCCCCGTGACGTGCGGTGCCCGGGCCTCGGGCCGACTACGCCTGCGCGGGTGTAAGGGCGCCCGGGGTGCACGCGTACGGGGTCATCTCGGTCAGCCCGGGGAAGTACACGTGCAGGCTGACGGCGCCGTCCAGCGACTCGTTGGCGACGTCGTGGACGTAACCCGGGGCGAACACGCGCTGGTGACCGGGCGTCAGGACGCGGCGGGTCTCACCGCGGGGGGTCAGCGCGCGCTCGTGCAGGGTGCCGTCCAGGACGGTCAGCACGCCGCTGGAGCGGCCGTGGTCGTGCAGCCCGCTGCCTTGCCCGGGCAGCCAGCTCAACAGCCACACTTCGTAGCCGGGTCCGGTTCGCAGGCGCGCGTACCAACGGGTGGTGGCGTCGTAGCGCACCTGCGGGGCCCACTGCGCGCGGTCGGCGGCGATGGAGCGGGCGAGTCCGGCGAACTCCGCGACGGTGCTGGGGTGTCGGGGCACCGGCGGGAGCAGGTGGGGCAGCTCGAGTGGGTCACCGGCGATCGAGACGTCGGAGTACATGAGGGGTGTGTGTTCCTTGGGGTGCGCATGATGCGGAAAGGTGCCGGCGGCCGTGGCGGCCGGACAGGGGATCAGCGGCAGCGGAAGGAACAACAACAGCTCTGGGCGAGCGCGACGCAGCAGGACTCGGGGCGGCGAGTCCGGAAGGGCGCGTGGTGCTCGGCGTGCATGGGGACAAGCAAATCGGTTCGAGCGGCGCCCTGTCAACCGAATGTCCGAAATGACCGATTGGTTTCCCCCGATCCGGTGGGCTCCGGTGGTGAAAGGTTTGTGTGTGGAGGGGTGCGGATAGGAGGTGGCGCAACCGTGCAGATCTGATGGGGATCTCCTTTCGGATCTGGGAAAACACGCGGCCCCGGTATGACCTTGTGCTCCTGTGATCGAAATGTGATTCCCGGTGCATCGCTCGAACGAGTGGAACGCCGCCCGTCACCGCAGCGTCTGGCGGGGTGTGAGCGTTTGGCCGGTGGGGCCACGGTTGACGGATGCGGTCATTCGGGCCGATATCAACACTATCTGTCACTCCTTGGTTCAGCGGAGTGAATAACGGGCTCAATAGCAGATCTCGGCTTGACTGGCCCGGATCGGCACACTTGTAATTTCACTCGTGTCGTTCTGCCGGACCGCCGGACATGACGGCAGGTACCACCACGGGGAACATCACGGGGAAGCACGACAGACAGGGGCGCGCATGACCGAGCAGTTCCAGTTGCTGCTGGCCGAGGAGGCCGACGAGGAACTCGGCTGGCAGGAGCGCGCGCTGTGTGCGCAGACCGACCCCGAATCCTTCTTCCCCGAAAAGGGCGGTTCCACCCGTGAGGCGAAGAAGGTCTGCCTCGCCTGTGAAGTCCGTTCCGACTGCCTTGAGTACGCCCTCGCCAACGACGAGCGCTTCGGCATCTGGGGCGGCCTGTCCGAGCGAGAGCGGCGCCGCCTGAAGAAGGGCGTCGTCTGACCCGCACCCCCGGCCGGCACCTCGCCGTCCCCCCGGCCGCCGCTTGCCCGCGGCCCCGCATCCGGCCCGTCTCCCGCGCCCTCCGGCACGGCAGGCGGGCCGCTGTTGTGCCTACGCCCGGACGGCCGCGCCGCTGCGAGCCGTTAGTGTGGGGGGCCGTCCGAGATGCATGCCCCGCCGCCGGCGGGTTGATGCGTCCACCGCAGTCCAGCGAACCGGGGCCCGAACCTCGATGTCCGTGAACAGCCCAGCATCGGCCGTCCATCCGTCCGGGACCCCTGAGTTCCCGCACCACGTCGTCACCGCCGTGCTCGTCGCGCACGACGGCGCGCGCTGGCTGCCCAAGGCCCTCCAGGGGCTGCTCGCGCAGGACCGCCCGGTCCAGGACGTCGTCGCCGCCGACACCGGCAGCGCCGACGACTCCGCCCGCCTGCTCGCCGAGTCCCTCGGCGACCAGCGGGTGCTGCACCTCGCCCGCCGTACCGGCTTCGGCGCCGCCGTCGACGAGGCCGTGCGCTCCACCACACCGCTGACCGCGGACGACCTGCCCTACCTCCGGCGCCGCACCAGCGGCTGGGACCCCGTCAACCGCACCTGGAACGACGACGCGTACGACGAACCCGCCCAGCCGCCGGCCGAACCCGTCCAGTGGCTGTGGCTGCTGCACGACGACTGCGAGCCGGAGCCCGGAGCGCTGGCCGCCCTCCTGCGCACCGTCGAGACCTCACCGTCCACCGTGATCGTCGGCCCCAAGCTGCGCAGCTGGTACGACCGCCGCCAACTCCTGGAGACCGGCGTCTCCATCGCCCGCAGCGGGCGCCGCTGGACCGGCCTGGAGCGCCGCGAGCAGGACCAGGGCCAGCACGACCAGGTCCGCCCCGTGCTGTCCGTCTCCTCCGCCGGAATGCTGGTGCGCCGCGACGTGTGGGAGGAACTCGGCGGCTTCGACCGCCGCCTGCCCCTCATGCGCGACGACGTCGACTTCTGCTGGCGCGCCAACGCCGCCGGCCACACCGTCCTGATCGCCCCCGACGCGATCATGCGGCACGCCGAGGCCGCCTCCCGCGAACGCCGTCCCGTCGACTGCGCCGGCCGCTCCGCGGTCAACCCGCACCGCGTCGACAAGGCCGGCGCCGTCTACACCCTCCTGGCCAACACCCGCGGCGCACTGCTGCCCTACGTCATGGTGCGGATAGTCGTCGGCACCCTGCTGCGGACCCTCGCCTACCTCGTCGGCAAGGTGCCCGGCCAGGCCGTCGACGAGATCGTCGGACTGCTCGGCATCCTGCTGCGGCCGGGGCGGGTGCTCGCCGCCCGGCGCCGGCGCGGCAGCGGCGCGGTGGCGCCCTCCGAACTGCGGCCGCTCTTCCCGCCGCCCGGCGCGACCGTCCGCGCCACCGTCGACCAGGTGGTCAGCAACTTCGCCGGCCGCGCCGACGCCTCCACCGCCGCGGCCGGCCGCCATGGCGGCGCCGTCGAGTCCGGGCCCGGCGACGACGACGGCGACTTCCTGGAGGTCGAGCAGTTCGCCCGGCTGAAGCGGATCGCCCGCAAACCCGGCCCCGTGCTCTTCGCCGTCCTGCTCGTCGTCTCCCTGGCCGCCTGCCGCGGCCTGCTCGGCGGCGGCTCGCTGGCCGGCGGCGCCCTGCTCCCCGCCGACCCCGGCGCCTCCGACCTGTGGTCCACCTACGCCGGCTCCTGGCACACGCTCGGCACCGGCGGCACCCAGGCCGCGCCCCCCTACATCGCGGTCCTCGCGCTCTTCGCCACCGTGCTGTTCGGCTCCACCGGCCTGACCCTGACGCTGTTCCTGGTCGCCTCCGTGCCGCTGGCCGGCATCGCCGCCTACTTCGCGTCCCGGCCGCTGGTCGAGTCCCGCCTGCTGCGCGCCTGGGCGTCGGTCGCCTACGCCTTCCTGCCCGCCGCGACCGGCGCCCTGGCCGGCGGCCGCCTCGGCACCGCCGTACTGGCGATCCTGCTGCCGCTCATGGCCCGCGCCGCCGTCTCCGCCGCGGGCCTGCAACTGACCGACTCCGCCATCGAGCGCGGCGCCCGCCCCGGCTGGCGCGCCACCTGGGCACTGGCCCTGATGCTCACCTTCACCACCGCCTTCACGCCCGTCACCTGGCCGATCGCCCTGGTGCTGGCCGCGGGCGCGATCGGCTGGCGCCTGGTGCGCCGCCAGCAGCAGCTCCTGGTGCCGCAACTGCTGCGCGCGGCCGCCCTGGTCGTCACCCCGCTGGTGCTGCTCGCCCCCTGGTCGCTGACCCTGCTCTCCCACCCGGGGCGCATGCTCGAGGAGGCGGGCCTGCCGTACTCCACGAAGACCGCCTCCGGGCTCGACCTGCTCCTGCTCAGCCCCGGCGGTCCCAAGGCGTCCGGCGGCTTCCTGCTGATCGGCGTCGTGCTCGCCGCGCTCGCCGCCCTGATGCGCGGCAGCCGCCGCCCCGCCATCGCCGTCGCCTGGGGCGCCGCCCTGACCGGCATGCTCTTCGCGGTCGTCGAGAACAGCAAGGACTGGGCCGGCCCCGCCACCCTGGTCTACGGCCTCGCGCTGCTGGCCGCCGCCGCGATCGGCGCCGAGGGCGCGAACGAGCGGATCGCCGCCAGTGGTTTCGGCTGGCGCCAGCCGGTCGCCGCCCTGATCGCCTTCGCCGCGGTCGCCGCCCCCCTGCTCGCCGCCTTCACCTGGATGATCGACGGCGCCGACGGCCCGCTCAAGCGCACCGACCCGACGCAGGTGCCCGCCTTCGTCGCGGAGGAGGCCACCACCTCCGACCAGCCCCGCACCCTGGTGATCGGCGGCACCCAGAGCCAGGTCCAGTACGCCATCGTGCGCGGCTCCGGCGTCCGGCTCGGCGACGCCGAACTCGCCGCCGAGGCACCCCACAACCGCGCCCTGGACAAGGTGGTGGCCAACCTCGTCGCGGGCTCGGGCGCCGACCAGGGCAGCCGGCTGGCCGGATACGCCGTGCGGTACGTCCTCGCGCCCAAGGGCGCGCCCAAGGCGTTCGGCAAGGTGCTCGACAGCACCCCGGGCCTGTCCCGGCTCAGCCAGTCCGACGGCACCGAGCTGTGGCAGGTCAACCAGAACGTCTCCCGCATCACCATCACCAGCAAGGGCGCCAAGCCCGTCGGCGTCCCCGCCGGCCGCATCCAGGCGCACACCAAGGTGCCCGCCGGCCCGTCCGGCCGCGTGCTGCGGATCGCCGACACCGCCAACTCGGGATGGCACGCGACCCTCGACGGCACCGCGCTCACCCCGGTCACCGTCGACGGCTGGGCCCAGGGCTTCGACCTGCCCGCCACCGGCGGCCGGCTGGACGTCACCTACAAGGAGCCGCTCACCCACATCGGCTGGCTCGGCATCCAGGCGCTGCTGCTGCTCGTCGTGATCGTGCTGGCGCTGCCGGGCCGCCGCCAGGAGATCGACGACGACCTCCCGGAGGCGGACGGCGTCACCACCGCCGACCTCCCCGGCCAGCCCCTCGGCGAGGGCCGCCGCGCCCGCCGCCTGCAAGCCGCCGCGGAAGCGGAGGCGGCCGAGGCAGCCGCCGCCGGCGCCACCGCGGCGCCGAACGCGCCCTCCGGCACCGAGCCGCCGGACACTGCCGCCGAGCCGCTCGAAGCCGGCATCCCTGCGCCCCGCGAAGAGGCCCAGGAGGCCCAGGACGGCGACTACGAGCAGGCGCCCGCCTATTCGGCCCCCGCCGGCGGGTACGACCCGTACGCGGCCGCTGAGGGCGCCGACGGCTACACCTACCAGGACACGGGCTACCAGGAAGGCGGCTACCAGGAGGGCGGCTACGCCGATCCCGCCTACGCGCAGGCCGCCCCCGGCTGGGAGAGCGCCCCGGCCGCCCAGCAGCCCTACCCGGCCGATCCCGCCGGATACGACCAGCAGGCGTACGGCGACGGCTACGGCTACCCCGCCCAGCCCGGCTACGACCCCTACGCGCCGCCGCAGCCCGCCCCGGACGGTCAGGCCCCCTACGACCAGGGCTACGGCGAGCAGCCCGACCAGGACGAGCAGGGCCGGCCCGGCTACCCCGACCCCGCGCCGTACTACGCAGACGGCGACCAGCGCCGTGATGGGAGCGAGTACCAGTGAACCGCAGCACCCTGTCCCTGGCCGGTGCCGTGGTCGCGCTCGCCGTCCTGACCGGCGCGGCCTCCATGACCGGGGGCGACGACTCCCACGCCGCCACCGCCGGCTCCTCCTCGCGCCTGCCGGTCCAGCGCAGCACCCTGCTGTGCCCGGAGCCGTCGACGTCGGAGTTCGCCGACACCACGTACACGTCCTTCACCCCGACCGGCAGCGGCACCTCCGGCGGCAAGGCCACCCTGGTGCCGGCCACCACGAAGCCCACCGCGCTCAAGCCGCTCACGTCCACCGGCAAGCCCGTCACGTCGAGCACCGACAAGTCGGACTCGCCCGCGCTGATCGGCACCGCGGACGGCGCCGTGGCACCCGGGTGGAGCGTGTCCCAGACGACCGTCGTGAGCGACGGACCCGGCCGCGGCCTGCTCGGCACCTCCTGCGTCGCCCCCGACAGCGAGTTCTGGTTCCCGGGCGCCAGCACCCAGGACGGCCGCCAGGACTACGTGCACCTGGTCAACCCCGACGACACCCCGGCCGTCGTCGACATCGACCTGTACAGCAAGGACGGCCAGCTCAAGGGCTCCACCGGCGACGGCATCACCGTGCCCGCGAAAAGCTCCAAGCCGGTGCTGCTGTCCACGCTCATCGCCGACAAGGTGCAGGACCTGACCGTGCACGTCGTCGCCCGCAGCGGCCGGGTCGGCGCCGCCGTGCAGGCCACCGACAACGCGGCGGGCACCGACTGGCTGTCGGCCGCCGCCCAGCCGGCCGGGGACCTCGTCATGCCCGGTATCCCCGCCGACGCCACCGACGTGCGCCTGATCACCTATGTGCCCGGCTCCGACGACGCCGACCTGACGCTGAAGCTCGCCACCCCCAGCGGCTCGATCACCCCGGCAGGCAACGAGACGCTGCACGTCAAGAGCGGCATGACCACCTCCGTCGACCTCGGCGACCTCACCAGGGGCGACGCCGGGTCGCTGATCATCGGTTCGAGCAGCTCGCACGACCCGGTGCCGGTGGTCGCCGGGCTGCGCATCACCCGCGGCAAGGGCAGCGACCAGGAGATCGCCTTCCTGCCCGCGACCGCCCCGATCGACCGGCAGGCATCCATCGCCGACAACCGCAGCAAGGGCTCCACACTCGCCCTGACCGCCACCGGCAAGGACGTCAGCGTCAAGATCACCTCGTCGGCGGGCTCCACGGCGGGTACCTCGGTCAGCAAGACCGTCACCGTCAAGGCGGGCACGACGGTGTCCACGGCCCCGCCGCAGCCCTCCGGCCTCAAGGGCGCCTACGCGGTGACCGTGCAGCGCCTGTCCGGAGGACAGTTGTACGCGTCGCGGATGCTCGCACTGCCCATGGACGGGGTGCCGATGTTCACGATCCAGCCGATGCCCGACGACCAGGGGCTGGTCGAGGTGCCGCAGGCCGCGGACGACCTGCGCGTCCTGGAACCCTAGGGTCCCCGGCCCCACTGGGTGTCACCCAGCGTCCCGGGGCACCGGCCGCCCTCGCCTCCAGGATGCGAATCCAGGGTGCGAGGGCGGCCGGCTCACTCCTCGCCGTACTTCGGATCGACGTTCTCCGGCGACAGCCCGAGCAGTTCGGCGACCTGCTCCACGACGACCTCGTGCACCAGCAGTGCGCGCTCGTCCCTGCCCTTGGCGCGGATCTCGACCGGGCGCCGGTAGACCACGATCCGGCTCGGCCGGTCCTTGGCCGCGCCGATCAGCCGCCCGAGCGGCACCGGGTCGCCATCGGACGCCGGGGTGTCCTGCGGCCAGGGCACGTCCTGCACGGCGAACTCCACGTCGGCCAGCTGCGGCCAGCGCCGCTCCAGCCGGTCAGCGGCATCCCGTACCAGGTCGTCGAAGGCGTCGGCCCGGCTGAGCGCGAGCGGCACCTGCGGGGGCGCGATGGGCCCGCGCATGCCGCGGCCGTGCCGGTCGCGGTGCCGCGGCCTGGGCGCGGGCTGGGGCGGGGGTGTGGGGGCCGAGCTGTCCATCATCGTGAGCCTAGCCCCCGACGCGGGCGCGCACAGCAGGGCGTCGCCTGCGTACCGCGCCCTGCCCGCCGTACGGCGCAGCGTCCGGGCAGCCTCCGCACCCCGCCCGCCAGGCGCGCGGCACCCGCCGCCGTGGCTGCTTGGCGCCTCCACCGAGCCGCCGCCGGGTTCGGATCGGGCCACAGAAGTGTCGGATATCCGCCACCTGACGTGCTGTGCCGCCCCGCCCGGCGCCGGCGGCCGCGGCGTTACTGTCGGTAGGCGCATTTGCTGCTCCGACGGTAGCCGCAGGTCAGCGTCGTACGTCCGGCGCGGCGGGCGGCAGGGGCCACGAGCGACACGACCGAGTGACCTGGCGGAGAGTCGTCGCGGCCCGCTCAAGAGTGCGGTACCGTCCAACCTCGTGAGCCCTGTACGTCGCTGTTCGCGCACCGCTTGCGGCCGTCCCGCCGTCGCGACACTGACGTACGTCTACGCGGACTCCACGGCCGTCCTCGGCCCGCTGGCCACCTACGCCGAACCCCACTGCTACGACCTGTGCTCGGAGCACTCCGAGCGGCTCACCGCCCCCCGCGGGTGGGAGGTCGTACGCCTGGCCACCGACACCGGTCCGGTCCGCCCCGTCGGCGACGACCTCGAAGCCCTCGCCAACGCGGTCCGGGAAGCGGCCCGCCCGCACCAACGCGGCCCGGGCGGCGCGGCCACCGCGCGCGACATCGACCCCGTGGAGGTCGCCCGGCGCGGGCACCTGCGGGTCCTGCGGTCGCCCGACCAGTAGCCCCGCCGGACCCGCGCGGCGTCTCGGATAGGTTGGTCGCGACCTGACCGCCCGGGACCGTAACGCAGAGGTGTGCAGTGCCCCAATCACCGGGTTCTCCGGCATCCCCCGACCTGTCGCAGATCGTCAAGGCGTACGACGTGCGCGGCGTCGTCCCCGACCAGTGGGACGAGTCGCTCGCCGAGGTCTTCGGCGCCGCCTTCGCCACGGTCACCGGCGCCTCCGCGCTCGTCGTCGGCCACGACATGCGGCCCTCGTCGCCGGGCCTGTCCCACGCCTTCGCGCGCGGGGCCGCCGCAAGGGGCGCGGACGTCACCGAGATCGGCCTGTGCTCCACGGACGAGCTGTACTTCGCCAGCGGCCGGCTGGACCTGCCGGGCGCGATGTTCACCGCGAGCCACAACCCCGCCCGCTACAACGGCATCAAGATGTGCCGGGCCGGTGCCGCGCCCGTCGGCCAGGACACCGGGCTCGCCGAGATCCGCGACCTGGCCGAGCAGTGGTCCGCGACCGGAGCGCCGCCGGCCGCCGCCACTCCAGGCATCATCACCGCGCGCGACGTCCTCGGCGACTACGCCGGGTTCCTGCGCTCGCTGGTCGACCTGTCCGGCATCCGCCCGCTGAAGGTCGTGGTGGACGCGGGGAACGGCATGGGCGGCCACACCGTGCCGACCGTCCTGGACGGCCTGCCGATCGACCTCGTGCCGATGTACTTCGAACTCGACGGCACCTTCCCCAACCACGAGGCCAACCCGCTCGACCCGAAGAACCTCGTAGACCTCCAGGCGAAGGTCCGCGAGACCGGGGCCGACCTCGGGCTCGCCTTCGACGGCGACGCCGACCGCTGCTTCGCGGTCGACGAGCGCGGCGAACCCGTCTCCCCCTCGGCGATCACCGCGCTGGTCGCCGTCCGCGAACTGGCCAAGCACCCGGGCGCCGCCGTCATCCACAACCTGATCACCTCCCGGTCGGTGCCCGAGGTCATCGCCGAACACGGCGGCACCGCGGTCCGCACCCGCGTCGGCCACTCGTTCATCAAGGAGCGGATGGCGCAGACCGGCGCCGTCTTCGGCGGCGAGCACTCCGCGCACTACTACTTCCGCGAGTTCTGGAACGCCGACACCGGCATGCTCGCCGCCCTCCACCTGCTGGCCGCCCTCGGCGCCCAGGACGGCCCGCTGTCCGCCCTCGTCGCGTCCTACGAGCGCTACGCGGGCTCCGGCGAGATCAACAGCACCGTCGCCGACCAGGCCGGGCGCACCGCCGCCGTGCGGGCCGCCTTCGCCGCCGAGGACGGCGTCTCCTTCGACGAACTCGACGGACTGACGGTCTCCACGCCCGCGTGGTGGTTCAACCTGCGCGCGTCCAACACCGAGCCGCTGCTGCGGCTCAACGTGGAAGCGCGCGATGACGCCGAGGTGGGGCGCCTGCGCGACCGGGTGCTCGCCATCGTCCGCGGCTGACGGCCAGGCGAAGGGCCGGGACCCTGCCCGGCCCTTCGGCAGGCGCGGCCCGTGCGGGTTGGTGCGCCGGCGGGCGACGGCCGGCGGGTCGTCCGTTGAGGGGTTGTCCGTTGACGGGTTGTCCACAGGCGGGTCGGCCCCGCCGCCGGGTACGGCGATAGGCTGAACCCGCAGGCCGCAACGGCCCCACACCGCCGCACCCCGCACGGAGGACCACCTTGCCGCTCGTCGAACCCAGCCTCCTGGAGATCCTCGCCTGCCCGGCATGCCACGCGCCCCTGCGCGAGGACGACGCCGCGGCCGAGCTGCTGTGCACGTCCGACGCCTGCGGCCTGGCCTACCCCGTGCGCGACGACATCCCCGTACTGCTCGTCGACGAGGCACGCCGTCCCGCCTGACCCAGGCCGAATCCGCACCCGACCGGGAGGTCGTGTTGTTCGACGAGTCGCTGTTGGAGGACCCCGACGCGCTCGCCCGCGCCGACGCCCACGGGCTGCTGCGCGGCGTCGCCGCGGCCGGAGCACGAGTACGCACCGCCCTGCGGCTCGCCGACGAAGCAGGCCTGGCCGACATGCGCCCCGACGGGCGGCCGCGCGCAGTGCTCCTCGCGGGCAGCGGTCCCGAGGCCGCCGCCGTCGCCGACCTGCTCGCGGCACTCGGCTCCGGGGCGGCCCCGGTCCAACTGCTCACCCCGACCGGCCCCAGACCGGAGCAGGCCCGCTGGACACTGCCCGGCTGGAGCGGCCCGCTCGACCTGCTCCTCCTGCTCAGCGAGCAGGGCACGGAGCAGGGCCTCACCGACCTCGTCGAGCAGGCATACCGCCGCGGCTGCACCGCCGTCGCCGTCGCCCCGGCCAAGACCCCGCTCGCCGAAGCCGTCGGACAGGTCCGCGGCATCGCCCTGCCCTTCGCCGGCCCGGTCGGCGCAGCCGCCGTACCCGCGGCCACCGACACCGGCGCCTTCTGGGCACTGCTCACCCCCGTGCTGGACCTCATCGGCCGGATCGGCCTGATCAGCGCGCCCGGCAGCGCCCTCGACGCCGTCGCCGACCGGCTCGACGAGATCGCCGCCCGCTGCGGACCCGCCGTCGCCACCTACACCAACCCCGCCAAGACCCTCGCCGCCGAACTCGACGGCTCCCTGCCCCTGCTGTGGAGCCAGGGTCCCGTCGCGGCGGCCGCAGCGCGCCGCTTCGGCACCGTCCTCGCCACTCTCGCCGGGCGCCCCGCGCTCGCCGCCGAACTGCCCGCCGCCCTCACCGCCCACGGCCCCCTGCAGGCAGGCGCCCACACCCTGGCCGGCGACCCCGACGACTTCTTCCGCGACCGGGTCGAGGACACCGAGACCCTGCGCCTGCGCATCGTCCTGCTCCAAGAAGCCCCCGACCAGCCAGGTTCCGCCGCGCCCGCCGCACGCGAGCAGGCATACGCCCACGACACCCCGCTCAGCGAGATCACCGCTCCCGGCGGCGCCCCGCTGGACACCGCCGCGGAACTCCTCGCCCTCACCGACTTCGCCGCCGCGTACCTGGCCGTCGCCTCGACCGAGAGACCCTGACCGGAATGAACCGCCTCACCAACACCATCCGCCCCTACGCCTGGGGCTCCACCACCGCCATCCCCGAACTCCTCGGCACCCCGCCCACCGGCGAACCCCAAGCCGAGATGTGGATGGGCGCCCACCCCGGCGCACCCTCGCGCATCGACCGCGGCCAAGGCCCCGTCGCCCTCGACACCGTCATCGACGCCGACCCGGCCGCCGAACTCGGCGAAGCCGCCGTCAAGCGCTTCGGACCGCGCCTGCCTTTCCTGTTCAAGGTCCTCGCCGCAGGCGCGCCCCTGTCCGTCCAGGTCCACCCCGACCTCGCCCAGGCCGCCTCCGGATACGCCGACGAGGAAGCCCGCGGGATTCCCCTCGACGCCCCGAACCGCAACTACAAGGACGCCAACCACAAGCCCGAGATGATCGTCGCGCTGTCCCCCTTCGACGGCCTGTGCGGCTTCCGCCATCCCGCCGAGGCCGCGGACCTCATCGACGCGCTCGGCGTCCCCGCCCTGACCCCCTACGTCGACATCCTGCGGGCCCAGCCGGAGGACCAGGCCCTGCGCGAGGTGCTGTCCGCCGTCCTCGGCGCAGAACCCGACGCCATGGCCGAGACCGTACGCGCCGCCACCGAAGCCGCCACCCGCCTGGCGCAGACCCCCGGCTCCGCGCACGCCGCCGCCTACGCCGCCTACGCCAAGGCCGCCCACAGCTTCCCCGGCGACCGCGGCGTCATCGCCGCGATGCTGCTCAACTACGTACGCCTGCAACCCGGCGAAGCGCTCTACCTGGGTGCCGGCATCCCGCACGCCTACCTCGACGGCCTCGGCGTCGAGATCATGGCCAACTCCGACAACGTGCTGCGCTGCGGCCTCACCCCCAAGCACATCGACGTACCCGAACTCATGCGCATCGTCCGCTTCGAGGCCGGCGACCCGGGCGTGCTGCGCCCCGAGGCCGGACCCGACGGCGAGGAGCTGTACCCGGCCCCCATCGACGAGTTCCGGCTCTCCCGCTACCTGCTCGCTCCCGGCGCCGACCCGCGCACCCTGCCGGCCGGCACCCCGCAGATCCTGCTGTGCACCAGCGGCCAGGTCCGCCTGCGCACCCTCGGACCCGCGCGGACCCCCGCCGCCGACGGCACCGAACTGACCCTCGCCCAGGGCGAGTCCGCCTACATCCCCGCCGGCGAGCACACCGAGCTCACCGGCCAGGGCACCCTGTTCCGCGCGACCGTGACCGTCTGACCCCGACCGAAGGGACACCCACCACCCATGAGCGCGTCAGGCGGCAGCAGGGCGATCATCGCGGCCCTCAGCGCCAACCTCGCGATCGCCCTCGCCAAGTTCGTCGCCTTCGCGTTCAGCGGGTCGTCCTCGATGCTCGCCGAAGGCGTGCACTCCGTGGCCGACTCCGGCAACCAGGCGCTCCTCCTCATCGGCGGCAAGAAGGCCAAGCGCGCCGCCAACGAGGAACACCCCTTCGGCTACGGCCGTGAGCGCTACATCTACGCCTTCCTCGTCTCGATCGTCCTGTTCTCCGTCGGCGGCATGTTCGCGCTCTACGAGGGCTACGAGAAGGTCAGCCACCCGCACCCCGTCGACCACTGGTACTGGCCGGTCGGCGTCCTCGTCTTCGCGATCATCGCCGAGGGCTCCTCCTTCCGCACCGCGATGAAGGAGTCCAACCACACCCGCGGCGACCTGTCCTGGGCCGAGTTCATCCGCCGCGCCAAGGCACCCGAACTCCCCGTCGTCCTGCTGGAGGACTTCGGCGCGCTGATCGGCCTCGCCCTGGCCCTGGCCGGCGTCGGTATCGCCATCGGCACCGGCAACGGCGTTTGGGACGGCGTCGGCACCCTGTGCATCGGAACCCTCCTCATCTGCATCGCACTCGTTCTCGCCGCCGAGACCAAGTCCCTGCTGATCGGTGAGGGCGCCAGCACCGACCTCGTCGCCCGCATCCGCGACTCCATCGCCGACGGCGACACCGTCACCGGCGTCATCCACATGCGCACCCTCCACCTCGGCCCCGAAGAACTCCTGGTCGCCGCCAAGATCGCCGTCGACCACGACGACACCGCCGCCCAGGTGGCCGCCGCCATCGACGCGGCCGAAGAGCGCATCCGCGCCGCCGTGCCCATCGCCCGGGTCATCTACCTCGAACCCGACATCTACAGCGCGGCCGCCGCGGCGGCGGGCCCCGACCCCGACCAGACGCCCGGCGGCCGCTGACCGCGAGGCCCTGCGGCAGACAGGCCGCCCGGTGTAGATTCATTCGTAGCCAGACGTCGCTGCTGATGGCGGTCGGGCGGTCAACGCACCACGACCGGCCGAGGGAGAGAGGGCCTCCGACGGATTGCGCTGCCAACGGGACAGGTGTGTCCGTAGCGCTCGACACGCCATACCGCGCGGTAGCGCCTGTCCAAGTCCACCTCGACCACCACGAGGAGCAGCCCGTATGACCACCACCGCCACCGACTTCAAGGTCGCGGACCTTTCTCTTGCCGCGTTCGGCCGCAAGGAGATCACCCTCGCCGAGCACGAGATGCCCGGCCTGATGTCGTTGCGCACCGAGTACGCCGCGGCCCAGCCGCTGGCCGGCGCCCGCATCACCGGCTCGCTGCACATGACCGTGCAGACCGCCGTCCTCATCGAGACCCTCGTCGCCCTCGGCGCGCAGGTTCGCTGGGCGTCCTGCAACATCTTCTCCACCCAGGACCACGCCGCCGCGGCCATCGCCGTCGGCCCCGAGGGCACCGTGGACAACCCGCAGGGTGTGCCCGTCTTCGCCTGGAAGGGCGAAAGCCTCGAAGAGTACTGGTGGTGCACCGAGCAGGCCCTGACCTGGCCGAACACCCCCACCGGCGGCCCCAACATGATCCTGGACGACGGCGGCGACGCCACGCTCCTGGTGCACAAGGGCGTCGAGTTCGAGAAGGCCGGCGCGGTCCCGGCCACCACCGCCGATGACAGCGAGGAGTACGGCCACATCCTCGACCTGCTGCGCCGCACCCTCGCCGCGAGCCCGCAGAAGTGGACCCAGCTCGCCTCCGAGATCCGCGGCGTCACCGAGGAGACCACCACCGGCGTCCACCGCCTGTACGAGATGCAGCAGGACGGCACGCTGCTCTTCCCGGCGATCAACGTCAACGACGCGGTCACCAAGTCGAAGTTCGACAACAAGTACGGCTGCCGCCACTCGCTCGTCGACGGCATCAACCGCGCCACCGACGTCCTCATCGGCGGCAAGGTCGCAGTGGTCTGCGGCTACGGGGACGTCGGCAAGGGCTGCGCCGAGTCGCTGCGCGGCCAGGGCGCCCGCGTCATCATCACCGAGATCGACCCGATCTGCGCCCTCCAGGCCGCGATGGACGGATACCAGGTCGCCACCCTCGACGACGTCGTCGAGACCGCCGACATCTTCGTCACCACCACCGGCAACCGCGACATCATCATGGCCTCCGACATGGCCCGGATGAAGCACCAGGCGATCGTCGGCAACATCGGCCACTTCGACAACGAGATCGACATGGCCGGCCTCGCCAAGATCCCCGGCATCGTCAAGGACGAGGTCAAGCCGCAGGTCCACACCTGGACCTTCCCCGAGGGCAAGACCCTCATCGTCCTCTCCGAGGGCCGCCTGCTGAACCTCGGCAACGCGACCGGCCACCCCTCCTTCGTGATGTCCAACTCCTTCACGGACCAGACGCTGGCCCAGATCGAGCTGTTCACGAAGCCCGAGGAGTACCCGATCGGCGTCTACGTGCTCCCGAAGCACCTCGACGAGAAGGTCGCCCGCCTCCACCTGGACGCGCTCGGCGTCAAGCTCACCACGCTCCGCCCCGAGCAGGCGTCCTACATCGGCGTCAAGGTCGAAGGCCCCTACAAGCCGGACCACTACCGCTACTGACCGGTGCGGTCGCGCGCCCGCGCGGCCGACCGAGCGGCCTGAAGATCCACCGCGCACCGGCCCCCGTCTCGCCCGCGAGGCGGGGGCCTTGCCAGACCCCGGAACCGAACGATGCCCCGCGGCCGATACTCCTTCTACGACACGCATGACCACACTCCCCTCGGTGCAGAGCACTTCCACTGCGCCACCGGCCCTTCCGGCTGGCGCTACACCGCGCAGACCACCACGCCCGAAGGCGCGCACGCGGGATCGATCGACCTCACCGTCGACGACCTGGGCCGTCCCATCCGCCTGGAGTTGCACGCGGCGGCATGGCAGGTCCGCGCCGCCGCACTGGACGGCGTCACCTGGGTCAGGACGGACCCGTCGGGCGAGCACGCGCAAGAAGGAAACGCGCCCGCGCACGCGTTCACCGGCGTATCGCCGGCGTTCCTGATCGCCACCGCGCGGCTGCTCCGCCTCGAACCGGGCGGCCCGGCCATGCGCGTACGTCTCGTGTCATTCCAGGCTCCCGTCCTCGCACCGCTCACCGTCGACCAGTCGTGGTCGCTCCTCACCAGGACAGCACACTCCACGGACAGCGGTTTGCTGCCTGTGGACAACTTCCGCGTGGACGACCTCGCCACCGGCGACCAGCACGACGTCCACATCGCCGGCGACGTGGTCCTCGCGGCGCCGGGCGTCGAGCTGGAGGACCTCGACACGCCCCCGTCCAGCTTTGGCTGATTTGACGCTCACCTGGGTGGGATGTAGGTTTGAACGGTTGTCGCGAACCGGACTTGTCCGGGGTGAGCGCGAGAACCTGCTACCTCGCTCGTCGAGGGCACCAACATCCGTCCGAGAGAAATCTTGAGTCGGGTACGCGTGTCTGCGAAAGGCGGGTGGTAATTCCGACCGGAAAGCATCTGCTAAGGTTGGAACACAACGAAGGGAAAGTCCGGAGGGGCCCCGAAAGGGC
>NZ_JBYIRM010000035.1:0-84448 GCF_057708105.1 Actinacidiphila sp. bgisy144
GCCCCGGGTCAGTACGAGAACTGCTGGATCTGCTCGTCGTACGCCCCGTAGGTCCAGCCGGTCCGGGTGGCCGGGTCGAGCTGGATCGTGTCGTTCGGCGCGGAGTGCCCGCCGAGCGTGACACCGGTGACGGTGCGCAGCACCTTGCCGGTGGCCAGGTCCACCACGACCAGTTGCCCGGTCGCGTTGTTGTCCGGCACGTACATGCCCGCGCCGAAGTACGCGGTGCCCGCGGGTGAGGCGTAGGAGACCACGGCGATCTTGTGGGTGCCGTCGACCGCGAGGGAGGCCGGCTTGCCCAGGCGTACGCTCGCCGATCCGTCGGTGCCGACGGCGGCGCTCGCGCCGGTGGCCTCGTCGATGCCGGAGATGACGCCGGTGGGCACGATGTTCACGCTGATCTCGGTGGCCGACAGGTTGTACAGGGTGCCGGCGCCGTCGGAGGCGATGCCGTGGCTGCACGCCGAGGTGCTGCCGTCCGCGGTGACCGTGCGTGCGGTCAGGTCGACGCGGGCGACGGTGGCGCTGCCCAGGCAGTTGAACGCGCCGGCCTGGCGGGCGAGCAGCACCGCGCCGGTGGAGCGGTCCACGGTCAGCAGCCCGTAGGACCCGGCGGAGACCCCGGCCGGGTCGGCGGGGATGGGGGCGGCCGCGGTGCCGTCGGCCAGGTCGACCGGCAGGACGAGGTCGCCGCCGGCGCCGTGCAGCAGCAGGGCGCCGCGCCGGTGGGCGGCGTCCACGCGGCCGGTGACGTAGGCGCCGTCGGCCGTGGTCAGCGCGGTGCTGCCCAGGAGCGTGTCGGCCGCGGTGTTCCACGTCTCCACCCGCACCGCGCCGTCGGCGGTGCGGTGCACCAGCAGCGCGCGGTCGTCGGTGGCGCCGACCACCTGGTAGGCGGAGCCGGCCGCGGGGTCGGCGGCGAAGGCGGCGCCGTAGCGGCCGGTGGCCGTCGCGTAGTGCCGGACCTCGCTGCCGCCGGCGGCGGTGGCCAGCGCGGCCACCGAGTGGGCGCCGTCGGCGGCGAAGCCGGTCACCGAGGAGCCGGCGGGGGCCAGGCCGTCGTCGAAGGCGAGCGTGGACAGCGCGGACGCCTGGCCGACGACGTGCCCGGAGCGGTCCAGCGCCAGGACCCGCACCCCGTAGCTGTCGGAGCCGGTCAGGCCGAGCGCGGCGGCGTCCAGGTGGGCGGTGCCGGAGGCGCCCGGCACCGCGCGGTGAGCGGCGGAGGGGGCGTCCACGCCGTCGTCGTCCAGGCCGGTGCCGTTGGCGTTGGTGAACGTGTTCAGCGCACCGTAGGAGGTGGGGCCGGGGGCGGAGAACTCCAGCTCGGCGCTGTGCGCGCCCGGCACCGCGCGCACGTCGTAGCGCACGTCGAACCCGGGGGCGGCGCGGGTGGGTTCGGCGCTGTGGCCGGGGGCGGTGGCGGCGGTGGACAGCAGCGGCGCGCCGGGGCGCTGCGCGGCGGTGGCGCCGGCCACCCGGATCGGGGCGAACTCGCCGTAGCCGGTCTGCTGGGGGTTGCCGCCGTAGCCGTACTGGACCACGCCGATGCCGTAGATCCCGCCGCCGGAGGCGAAGGCGGCGGCGGGGATGGTGACGGTGCCCTTGTCCGCGGTCAGCGCCTGGTGCCAGGCGGCGGTGAACAGCGGGGCCAGCTGCGGGTTCCAGTGGCCCGCGGTGGACACGACCAGTTGCGGGTCGGACGTCTTCGCGACGCCGGTCAGGTCGTAGGAGACCTTCACCGCCTGCCCGGCGGCGACGACCGAGGGCGCGGTGGGGGCGGCCGCCTCGGCGTAACGCCCGTCGCTCGTGCCGACGGTGAGGGTACGGCGCTCGCTGGCGACGGTGTGGCCGCCGGTGGCCACCGCGTAGGTGACGGTGACCTGGCGGTCCGCGGTGGCGGCCACGGGCAGCCCGGCAGCGGCCAGCAGCCGGGTCGGGGTGACGCGGATCGCGGGCGTGGCGGAGCGGAAGACGGTTTTGCCGACGGTGAGGGTGTAGGAGGTGCCGGGGCCGGTCCGGCCGGTGACGTCGCCGGCGAAGGTGACCGGGCCGGCCAGGCCCTCGCCGTCGCCGCCCGCGGCCATGTCGTCCAGGTCGATCCGGTTGGGGTCGGTGCCCTCCAGGAAGTCGCCGCCCAGGCCGCCCTGGGTGACGCGGTGGGCGACCGCGACCCGGACCAGCGCCGGGTGTGCGGGTGCCTTGCCGCCGAGCGCGCGCTCGGCGGCGGCGGTCACGTCGATCTGCGGGCCGACGTGCAGGGTGCGGTCGATCTGCGGCGGAGTCGGCACCGCGCGGCCGGTCTGCTCCAGCACGTCGCGGACCTGCTGCGGGGTCAGCGCGC
The DNA here is from genome assembly GCF_057708105.1 of Actinacidiphila sp. bgisy144. NCBI lineage: Bacteria > Bacillati > Actinomycetota > Actinomycetes > Kitasatosporales > Streptomycetaceae > Actinacidiphila > Actinacidiphila sp. bgisy144. The sequence continues at coordinate 2,345 of NZ_JBYIRM010000035.1, forward strand.
GGCCGCCGAGCCGCCCGGCCTGGAGCACCACGGCGGCGGCCGCGGCGATCTCGGGCGCGGAGGCGGAGGTGCCGCCGTTGAGCGAGACGTCGACGTCCTGGGCGGAGCCGCCGGCCGGGTGGGAGAAGGCGAGGATGTTGTCGCTGGGCGCGGACAGGTCGACCCGGGTGCCGAAGCCGGAGGAGAAGCTGCCGAAGCCGCTGAGGCGGGTCTCGGCGGTGGTGGCGGGGCCGTCGGCGCCCTGGGCCAGCGTGTCGTCCAGGGTGCTGCCGCCGGCGGCGATGGCGCCGGTGTCGGGCACGCGGGTCGGTGTGGTGGACAGCGCGTCGTCGTCGATGGTGGTCGGCTGCTCCCGGCCGGTCGCGGTGTCGGTCGGGGTGCTGCCGCCGTCCGGGCCGACCGAGGCCGGGGTGTAGAGGCGGGTGCCGTCGTTGGAGGAGATCGTCACCACGATGTGGTCGTGCTGCACGATCGACGCGACGACCGAGCGGATCACCGGGTCGTCCTCCAGGTAGCGGCCGGGCAGGCCCTGCGCGTCGGTGCCGAAGCCGAGGCTCGCGGTGATCACGTCCGGCCGCGGTGTCTGGTCGGCCGCCGCCAGCAGCGCGCCGGCGATCCGGTCGGTGGTGGGCTGCTCGGGCACCACCAGCCGGTAGTTCGCGCCGGGGGCGATGCCGAGCAGGTCGGTGTAGCCGCTGCCGGTGGCCGAGGCGCGCTGCTGGTCGTGCGGCAGCGGCGCCATCACGCCGAAGTCGAGCATCACCTCGTCGAGGGTGGCGTCCTGCTGCTCGGTGGCGGCCGTGCCGTCCAGGCCGCCGGCGTCCTTCGCGACGTACGCCGGGATCAGCGGCATCGAGGGCAGGTCGAGGTAGCGCTGGCCGTTCCGGAGCACGGTGGTCGGGCCGTTCTCCTGGACGTAGGTGTCCCCGGCGTCGGCCATCGACTGGTCGGTGAGGTCGCCCACCGACACGTTGGTGATGGTCTCGCCGGTGCCGGGCTGCTGGCCGAACTCCCCCTTCAGCACCGCGTAGGCGCCGACCGCGTCGACGCCGCCCGCGTTGAGGAACGCCTGCGCGGAGTCGGCGAGGGTGGCGTTGGCGGGCACTGCGGCGGCGGCCTGAGTGCCGGTGCCCGGCGCCGCCTTCGTGGCGGGGGTGTGCGCGGTGGCGGGCGCGGTGGCGGACGCGGGCAGGCGCTGGGCGCCGGTGTTCATGGTGTTGACGTAGCGGTCGGGTTCGGCCGCGGCCACGCCCGGGCTCTTCGCCAACTGGCGGGCCACGGCGGCCGTGTCCTGGGTGGAGGTCCGCAGCACGTAGGTGCGGCCGAGGTCGGGGGCGCTCGCGCCGAGCCGGTCGCGGGCGGCGCCGGTCAGCGTCGCGGCCGCGGATGCCGAGACGCCCGGCAGCAGCGGGCTCAGGGACTGCGCGCCCGCGGCCTTCAGCTGCGCGTCGAGCGTGGTGTTGCTGGTGAGGGGGCGGCGCGCGGCGATCCGGGTGCCGGGCACGGCGGCGCCGGTCACGGAGGTGCCGGCGTCGAGCGTCACCAGGACCTGCCCGGGCACGGCGCCTTGGCGCTGGGCGGTGGGCGGGGTGGGCGCGGAGGAGGTGCCGAGCGGCGAACCGGCGGCGGTGGGCAGGGAGTTGCCGGACGCCGCCGCGGAGGCGGGCGCGGCCGGGGCGGAGAACGCGTGCGCCCGCGGCGTCGCCGCTGACACCGTTGTCGGAACGGCCGCGGCGGTGGCGACGGCCGTGAGGACCGCCACCACGGCGGTACGGGCGCGGCCTCTTGCCCTGCCGGGCGGTGTGGAGCGGCGCATGGAACACCTTCCGACGAAGGGAGTGCGGGTGCGGGCGCACAGGGAAGTGGGCGGGCGCGTCCTCGGCGGCCTCGTCGCCGCGGGGAAGCGCCCTGTGCGGTGGAAGATGCCAACCGGCGCCGATCATGCGCAAGATGTTCACGCTGGCCGGGTTGTGCCAGGTGGCGGGGGTCCGCCAGACGACCTGCGGGGAGACCATGAAACTTGACGTGCTGGGACTCGGTGGCGAAACAGAGCGCGTCTACACCGTGCTCGTCGGCCTGCCGCGGTGCAGCGCCTCGGAGTTGGCGCACGCCTGCGGCGCGAGCACCGCGGCGGTCGCGAAGACGCTGGGGGCGCTGGTCGCCAAGGGCCTTGCCACCCGCGCCGGGAGCCGGCCGCCGCGCTTCACCGCCGCCCCGCCCGACGTCGCGGTGACCGCGCTGATCCAGGACCGGCAGCGGCAGTTGGACGCGGCGCGCTCGCTGGTGCAGCGGCTGGCCGAGACGCACCGCGAGGCGCTGCGGATCAACGACCCGGACATCGCGGTGGAGTTGCTGACCCGCCGTGAGGACATCAGCGCGGCCGCGGGCCGGTTGATCAACGAGGCCGAGCGCGAGGTGCGCGCGTTCGACCTGCCGCCGTACATCGACCGTCCCGGCAGCAACCTCCAGCACCAGCTCCAGCGCCAGCGCGTCGGCGTGGTGCACCGCGTGATCTACTCGCGGGACGCCGTGGCCTGGCCCGGGCGGCTGCTCGACGACATCCTGCCGAGCGTGGCGGCCGGCGAACAGGCCCGGGTGCGCGGTGAGTTGCCGCTGAAGCTGGTGATACGCGACACGGTGGCCGCGCTCATACCCTTCAGCCTGTCGGCCGGCGGGCACGCGGCGGCGTACCTGGTGCACCCGTCGCCGATCCTGGCCGCGCTGGAGGCGCTGTTCGAGGCGGAGTGGGACCGGGCGGTGCCGCTCGCCGCGGCCGGGGTCCCGGGTGCGGCCTCGGGTGCGGGCGCGGCATCGGGTGCGGCACCGGTCTCGCGTACGGTGCCGGTCCCCCGTACGGTGCCGGTCTCACGTACGGCCGAGGCCGCCACCCCGGGCGAGGCCGCGGCGGTGTCGGCGGCGCCGGGCGAGGAGACCCGCACCCTGCTGATGCTGCTGGCCTCGGGGCTGACGGACGCGGCGATCGCCCGGACGCAGGGCTGGAGCACGCGCACCACGCAGCGCCGGGTCCATGACCTGATGACCGCGCTCGGCGCGACCACTCGCTTCCAGGCCGCCCTGGCGGCCGCCCGCCGCGGCTGGGTGTGACCCCGCGGCGGGCGGGCGCGGCCGGCCCGGCAGGTCAGGCGCGGACCTTGCGCCGGTCGGGGGCCAGGCCGAAGGCGATCAGGCTCTCCGCGGCGTCCAGTATGGTGGCCGCCGGGTCGCGGCGGGTCCAGCCCAGTTCGCGGAACGCCTTGTTTGACGTGGTGCGTTCCAGGGGGCCGAGGTAGGTGGCGGCGAGGCGGACGGCGGGGTCGAACAGGCCCGCGGCCCGCACGACGAAGTCCGGCAGCTGCCCGGTGGGGACCTTGGCGTAACGGGTGGCGAGCACCCGCGCGATGTCCCGCATCCACAGGTTCTCGCCGGCGCACAGGTAGCGGTTGCCGGGCGCCGCCGGGGACTCCATGGCCAGGCGGTGCGCGGCGGCGACGTCCCGTACGTCGGTGACGGCGAACGCCATCCGCGGCGACGCCGGCACCTCGCGCCGCAGCAGCCGCCCAAGCACCTCCATCGTCGTGTTGACCCGCGGGGTCAGCAGCGGCCCGATCACCATCCCGGGGTTCACCGCGACGAGGTCGAACCGCTGCTCGGGCGGCAGCGCCTCCACCAGGTCCCAGGCCGCGCGCTCGGCGAGCGTCTTGCTCTTCTGGTAGGCGTCGCAGCCGTCCGGGTTCGACCACACCGTCTCGTCCAGCCGCTGGTCGGAGCGGGTGGCGTGGCCGAAGATGACCGCCGCCGCGGAGGACGTCAGCACCACCCGGCGCACGCCGCCGTCCCGCGCGCAGGCCGTGAGCACCCCGCGGGTGCCGTCGACGGCGGCGGCGAGCAGGTCGTCCACGTGCGCGGGGATGCTGGCCGGGAAGGGCGACGCCACGTGCTGCACATAGGCGCAGCCCGCGACCGCCGCGGCCCAGCCCTTGTCGTCGGTGAGGTCGGCCTCCACCAGTTCCAGCCGGCCGCCGGCGCTGGGCGCGAGCGCCTTCTCCAGGGTCTCCGTCGCCGGGTCCGCCAGGCTGCGCACGGTGCCGCGGACGCTGTAGCCGCGGTCGAGCAGGTGCTTGGCGCAGTGTCCGGCGACGAACCCGGTCACGCCGGTGACCAGGACGCGTTCCCCGCCCGCCCCGCTCACGCCGTGCCCTCCGCGCCCGGGGCGGCAGCGGTGCCCGGCCGGCCCGCCGCCACCAGCCGCACCCGCAGCCCGTCCTTCGGCCGGGGCACCGTCGTACGGTCCCAGGACACCTCGTAGCCCTCGTCCGTCGACCAGGCGAAGCGGTTGAGCACCTGGTGCATGATCGCCTTGATCTGCATGCCGGCGAAGTGCTGGCCGATGCACTTGTGCAGGCCCGCCCCGAAGGGCGACCACGCCTGCTTGTGCACCTTGTCCTCGCGGCGCTCGGCGGTGAACCGCAGCGGGTCGAAGCGCTCCGGCTCGTCCCACCACTCGGGCATGTGGTGGGTGAACTGCGGCAGTGCCAGCACGAAGGAGCCGCGCGGCAGCCGGTGGCCGAGCACCTCGGTGTCGGCGACCGCGACCCGGGGCAGCGCCGGCACCGGGGCGTCGATCCGCAGCGTCTCCTTCATGACCAGGTCGGTGCTCGGCAGCCGGTCGAGCTGGTCGAAGGTCAGGCCCGCGGTGCCCAGGGCCCGGCTCTCGGCCCGGCAGCGCTCCTGCCAGTCGGGCCGCTGGACCAGCCGGTACATCATCGACGTGACGGTGGACGTCGTCGTGTCGTGGGCGGCCTGGAGCAGCGCGATCATGTGGCAGACGACCTGGTCGTCGGTGAAGACGTTGCCCTCGTCGTCCCGGGCGCCGCACAGCACGCTGAGGAAGTCGTCGCCCGGCTCCGCGCGCCGGGCCGGGATCTGCGCGCGCAGGGTCTGCTCCAGGACCCGGCGGGCGCGCAGCCCGCGCGACCAGCTCAGCCCGGGGACCGGGCGCCGGACGAACGCGGTGCTGGCCCGCAGGCAGTCGGTGAAGGCGTCGTTGACGCGCGCCGCGTCGGCGCCGAGCCGGATGCCGGCGAAGGTGCGCGAGGCGATGGCGAGGGTGAGCTGCTTCATCGCCGGGTAGACCCTGGTCTCCGGCTGCCCGGCCCAGCCGTCGATCTGCTCGGCGATCGTCTCGTTGATCCCGTCGAGGTAGGACAGCAGGTGGGTGCGGGTGAAGGCGCCGCCCATGATGCGCCGCTGCCGGAAGTGCGCCTCCGCGTCGAGGTAGGCCAGTCCGCCGCGGAAGAAGGCACCGTTGATGTAGCCCCAGGCCGGTCCGGCCTCGAACGCCTTGTCCCGGTCGACGATCGCCACGTCGAGCGCCTCGGGCCCCAGCAGCACATGCCACCTGCGGCCGATGAGGTGTGCCTCGGAGACCGGGCCGAACCGGTCGTAGCGTTCGCGTGCCCACTTCTGCTGGTCGCGCAGGAAGGGAATGGTCTCGCCGATCAGCGGCAGACCCCTGCGGCCGGGGGTCTGCGGCGTGGTGACGGCTGGTGCGGTCACGGTGCTTCCTCTCTCGATGCCGTGGTGGCGGGTGCGGGGGGGCGGGGGGCGCGGGGGCACGGTCGCCGGGGGGCGCGGGGGCCGGGCTCCTCAGCTCCGTGCGCCGAGGAAGTCGACGACGTGCCCGAACACGTCGAGCGCGGCCCCCCGGCCGATGAAGGTGTCCAGGTGGCCGTAGCCGGGGATCTCGACGTACGCCACGTCCAGTTGCGGCTGCCGCCGGGCCAGGACGTCGCGGCACAGCCGCTGGGAGTCCAGCCACAGGCCGTTGTCACTGCCGGCCAGCAGCAGGACGGGCGTGTCGATGCGGGCGGCGGCGTCCAGCGCGTTGGGCGGCAGGGCCCGGTAGCGGTGGTCGGTGTCGTGCCAGCGCACGACCGTACGGGCCTGCGCGATGCGCCGCAGGTGGGGCACGATCCACAGCGGCGCCGGGCCGAGGAGTTCGGCGAGGCGGCCGTGGGTGGCGTCGGCCAGGTGCTCGTGGACGAAGAGCGAGGCTCCCGACCCCCAGGCGGAGTGGTGCAGCATCTGGCAGGTCGGGTCCGGGCAGTCCGCCCGGCGGCCGGCGAGCGCGAACAGCGGCGTGTACTTCGACCACAGCCCGACCGTGCGGAAGTCCACCGGGATGTGGTCGATCCGGGACCTCAGCAGCTCCCACCCGACCGACATCCGCAGCGAGGTGCTGCCGGCGAGCTTCGGGGTGAGGAAGACGCCCTGGGACACCACGCCGGCCAGCCCCGGCACCAGTCCGGCGGTCATGCTCAGCGACAGCGCGAGGGCGCCGATGCAGTGTGCGACCACGAACAGCGGGCGCTCGCCGATCCGGTCGCGGACCCGGCGGACGGCCTCGGGGAGGTCGTACAGGGCGACGTCGTCGTACGTGTACCTGCGGCCGGTCGCGTTGTAGGGCAGCCGGCAGCTGCCGCGCCAGTCCAGCAGCCAGGGCTCGTAGCCCTCGTCGAGCAGGACGTCGACGAGGTTGCGGGTCTCGGGCAGCAGGAACATGTCGGCGGACGCGGTGTGCCCGTGCAGCAGCAGTACCGCGGGGCGGCCGGTCTCGCCGGTGTCCACCCGGGTCAGGCCCAGCCGGACGCCGTCGGCGGTGTGGAAGGGGATCTCCTCCACCCGGGCGGGGTCGAGGCGGTGGTGGAGCGGCCGCAGGGCGGCGGCGCTCCTGACCCTGCGGACCGCGGGCCGGGCAGCGGCGGCGGCGCGGGAGGTCGTCCTGGTCCGGAAGGTCATCGGCGGCGCTCCGTGGGGGTGGTGGTACGGCGCAGGTCGAGCAGTTCGGCGGCGGCGCGGGTGAACGGGCCGAGCAGGCCGCGGCCCATCTCCAGGCCGAACCAGCCCAGCCAGCCCAGCTTGGCAGCGCGCTGCTCGGCTGCGGTCAAGCGCGGGTCGAACCGGATGCCGTCGATCTGGTCGCGGACGTAGGAGCCGGCGGGGACGACGATCTCGCCGGCGAGCAGCGCGGGTTCGCCCGCGCGGCCGATCTCAACGGTCAGCGCCCGCGTCTGCCGCCACACGTCGCGGCGGGCCCGGGCGTGCTTGCGGCCCGTGAGCCACCAGCGGCCGCCGCCGGCGTCGGCCAGCTCCAGCCGGTAGGCGAGCAACGGGTGCCGCGAGCCGTGCTGTTCGGGGATGCCCTCGTCGGGGCGTACGACGATGGCGCCGCGCGTCACCGTGACCGGCTCGGGGTGCAGGGCCGGGCAGTTCAGCTCGCCGCGCACGTCCACCCGGCGCTCGGCGACCAGTTGGTGCATGCTCGCGATCGACAGGGTCAGCTCGGTCGAGCAGGGGGTGTCGGCGGGGCCGCCGGGCGGCCCGACGCGGCCCTCGGCGTGCTCGGTGAACCACAGGTAGGGCGGGTCGTCCCTATCCGGCAGCCGGGCCAGGCCGTCGGCGGCGAGCTTCTCGAACGTCTTCAGCTGGGCCCGGGCGTCGTACCGGGCGGCGGGTGGCAGCCCGAGTGCCGCGACGAGCGCGGCGGTGCGGTCGTCGGTGGCCGCCGGGCCTTCGAGGGTGGCCTCGCACAGCCTGAGCGCGGTGGGGCTGCGCAGCAGCCGGGTGAGGAAGTCCAGTTCGGGGACCGGGTCGGCCGCCAGCCGCGCGAGGGCGTCGGCCCGCCAGGTGTCCCAGTCCTGCACCCGCACGTGCATGCCGCCCAGCGCCATGTCCCGTACGACGTCGTCGAGCGTGTTGGGGACGCCGGTCAGGTGGTAGTCGTAGCCCCACGCGTCGGGCTCGCACACCACCGCCACCGCGGTACGGCTCACCCAGTCCACGGGCGCCGCGTTGAGGTGGCGGAAGGCCGGGACGGTGCGGAAGCGGCTGAAGGCGGCGAGCAGGCCGCTGCTGAGGTCGCGCGGGTTGTGGGCGCCGGTCCTGGTGTGCCCGCCGATGCCGCCCGGGCGCAGCGCGGTGACGACCAGGCCGTGGTCGCGGGCACGCCGCAGTGCCACCTCCGCCGCCCACTTCGACTGGTCGTAGCCGGCCACGAGGCGGTCGACACGGGCCAGCGGGTCGTCCTCGCCCATGGCGGTGATGCCGACCTCGTTGAAGACCGCGACGGAGGAGACGTGGTGCAGCGGTTTGGGCCGGCCGGCCGCCGCGAACTCGGCCAGGGCCAGGGTGCCCAGGACGTTGCTGCCGCGCAGCGAGGGGTAGCCGCGCAGGAAGTCCACGGCCGCGCCCACGCCGACGACCGCGTCCACCTCGTCGGCGAGCGCGGTCCACCGCTCGCCGGTCAGGCCCAGCCGCGGGCGGCGCAGGTCGCCCGGCAGCACGCTGACGCGGCGGCGGACCTCCGAGGACCAGGGCAGCCGGTAGCTGGTGAGGGCCGCGCCGAGGCGGGCGGCGGCCTGCTCCTCGTCCTCGGCCCGCACCAGGCAGTGGACGTGGGCGTCGCTGTGCCGCAGCAGGTCCAGGAGCATGTGGCCGCCGAGGAAGCCGGTGGCGCCGGTGAGCAGGATGCGGCGCGGCGGCACCGGCTCGGGCGGCCCTGTGAACGGCAGGCGGTCGGCGAGGGCGAGGTCGGCCAGGATCTGGGCGAGGTCCTCCGGGCGCGCGGCGGTCCGCGGGTCGTGGGCGGTGGCGGGCGCCGGGGGCGGGGACGCGGCCCGGACGGGAACGGGTACGGGCGCGGGTACGGGCGCGGGCGCGGCGCCCGCGTGCTCCAGCCGGCGCCGGGCGATGCTCAGCGGGCGGGCGTCGGCGAAGACCTCGTCCAGGTCGAACCGGACGCCGAGCGTGCTCTCCAACTCCGCGACCAGTTCCACCGCGTGGACCGACGTCCCGCCCGCGTCGAAGAAGTCGGCGTCCGGCGCGAGGTGCCCGCCGGGCAGGCGGCGCCCGGCCGCGGCGGCGATCGTCGCGGCCAGCGCGTCGAGTTCGGTGCCGCCCGAGGCCGCGGGCGCGGGGCCCGGGCCGGTGGCGGGGGCCGGTTCCGGCGGGGCGGGCTGCGGGGGCGGTGCCGTCCTGACCCTGGCCAGCAGGTCGGACACGGTCAGCCCGCTGCCGCCGCCGCGTTCGATCGACTCGGCAGTGGCCCGGGTCCGGGCGTACGCCGCGGCGGCGTCGTCCACGTCAGCCATGAGTCCCCTTCACGATGTGCGCTCCTCTCCTCGCTGTCGCCACGACCGGAACCCCCGGAGGTGTTCCGGCGTGGCCATGACCGTCAGGTGCTCGTCGTCGGGGTCGCCGCCGCCGAGCGCGGCGAGCAGGCGGCGGGCCGGTGCGTTGCGGGCCGTGCGCTCGGCCGTCAGGCGGACCTTGGTGCAGCCGGCCGCCTCCGCGCGGTCGGCGAGCCACGCCAGCAGCCGCTCCTCGACGCCGCGGCCCAGCGCCCGGCAGCTCATCACCCAGGCCAGGACGTCGAGCACATCGCCGTCCGCGCGCACCGCGACCAGGCCGATCTGGCCGTAGTCGCCGAACCGGTCGCGGGCCGCGGCCGTCCACACCTCGCCGCGGGCCCGCCACCGGGCCACGTCGCCGCCGTCGGCCGAACGGGCGCGCAGCGTGAACTGGTTGGTCCGGTGCACCAGTTGCTCGGCCCGCGGGACGTCGGTGTCCGTCAGGGCCCGTACGTCCACCGCCAGCCGCAGGCCGGCGAGGAACTCCTCGAAGCCCTCCTGCTCACGTACGGCGTCGCGCTCCCGCTCCTGCGCGTAGAACCGCGCGCGCAGCGCGTCCTCGGCGGTGGCCGCCGGCGGCACGAACGGCCACAGCACGTCCAGGAACCGGTCGAGTCCGGCCGCGGGCGGGCAGGTCACCGACAGCACCTCCGGCCGGGCGGCGCGCATCGCGGCGATCTCGGCCGGGTTGTCGTCGAGGAAGAGGAAGCTGTCCAGACCGAGGTTCAGCGTGCGGGCGACGGCCGCCAGGCGCCGGGACTTGGGCTCCCAGGCCGTGGACAGCGCGCTGAAGTGCTCGGCGCGCAGCAGGCTTTCGGGGCGGTCCAGGACGGCGCGGACGGTGTCCTCGTCGTTGTTGCTGACCAGGACGAGCAGGACGCCCGCCGCCCGCCAGCGCAGCAGCCGGCGGGCGAGCGCCGCGCGCGGGCCGCCCAGGTCCACCGCGGCCGGGCCGATCTCGCCGGCGACCCCGCCCCACAGCGTCTCGTCGCCGTCCACCGCGATCACCTTCGGCGCGGGGCGCAGCGCCACCGCGGCGACGCCGGCCAGGCGCAGTGCGACCGCCGCCTGGAACTGCGGGGTGAACGGCAGGTGGGCCAGCCGCTCGGTGGCGGCGTCGAAGGGCAGGGCTACGGCGTGGTCTCGGGTCCACTCCTCGGGGCCGAGGACCGCGATGCCGGGCGCGTCGGCGAGGTCGGCGGCGACGGCGCGTTCCCAGCCGGTCAGGCGGTCGTCGTCGCGGGCGGCGGGCAGGAAGCCGACGACCAGGGGGGTGCGGGTGCGCTCGGCCAGGGACCGCAGCGCGGCCGGGTAGGCGGTGCGCAGTTCGGCGAGGAGGTCGTCGCCGACCGGGCCGAAGCGTTCGAGGTCGGCGGCCCGCAACAGCACCGCGCCCATCGACACGGCGGGGTCGGCGAAGACGCCGGACGGGTCGCGCAGCGCCGCGAGCACCTGGTGGTAGGGAGCTTCGGTCACGGTCGGGGCCGGGCCCTGCGGGTCGGCGCCACCGGTCGCGGCCGCCAGCATCGCGGGCAGGTCGCCGAGGGCGAAGGTGGCGGCGAGGGCGAGGGTGGGCGGGGCGGTGGCGCCGGCTCCCCCGGCGGCGGGCGCCGTTGCGGCTACGGCTGCGGTGGCCGGATCGGGCGCGGCGGACGGTTCAAGGCCCACCGCCGGATCGGGTGCGACGGACGGTTCAAGCTCCACGGCCGGATCGAGGCCCACCGCCGGATCGGGCGCAACGGCCAATCCAAGACCCACCGCCGGATCGGGTTCCGCCGCGGGCACGGCGTCCACCGCCGGCGCCGAAGATGCCGCGCGGACCGACGCCGCCGGGTCGTCCGCCGTTTCGGCGAGCAGCCGCAGGAACTCCTCGCCGAGCCGCCCCGCGGACGCCGCATCGAGGATGTCGAGGTTGTGGTCGAGCCGTATGCGGCCCGCGTCCGGGGTCATGGTGACCATCAGGTCGAGGTCGGAGTGGCCGGTCCCGGCCGGGAGCACCTCCAGGCCGGTGAGCCGGCCCGCCCCGGAGCGGACGTAGTTGAAGTACACCTCGACCAGCGGCGCGTCCGGCCGGTGCAGGCCCTGCCGGGTGAGCGTCGCCAGCACGTCGGAGAACATCGCGCCCTTGGCGAGCAGCCGCTCCAGCCGGCCGCCGGTGCGCCGCAGCACCTCCTCGACCCGCTCCCCCGCCCGCGCCTCCGCCGGAAAAGGCACCGGCACGCCGAAGAAGCCCACCGCGCCGTAGGCGTCGGCGTGAACGCGGGTGTCGACGGGCACGGCCAGCACGAAGCGCTCGCGTTCCCGAAGCCGGGCCAGCAGCACCGTCAGGGCGCCGAGGCAGAAGGCGGCGGGGGTGACCGCGAGGCCGCTCGCGGTCGCGGCCACCCGGTCCATGAGGCCGTCGGGGATCTGCACGGTGACGCTGCCCGCGCGGTAGGTGCGCCGCGCTGGGCGCGGCCGGTCGAGGGTCAGATCGAGGCGGGCGCTGCCCTGGAAGAGCGCGCGCCACTCGGCGGCGCCCGGGTCGTCCGTGCTGCCGGCCGGCTGCGGCTGGGCCGCGGCCAGCAGGTCCGCGTCGCGGTTAGTGACGGTGTCGCCGAGCCGGGTGCCGGACAGTTCGGTGTCGATCTCCGCGGCCACCAGCAGCAGCGACTGGAGGTCGCTGACGGCGTGGTGGGCGCCGAAGACGAGGAGTTGGTCACGGTCCGGTCCGCCGTCGTGCAGCGCGAAGCGCCACAGCGGGGTCGCTGCCAGGTCGAACGGCGGTTCCAGCAGCGCGCGCAGCGACGCGGCGGCGTCGGGACCGGCGTTGGGACCGGCGTCGGGGCCGGCGCCGGTGTCGGGGGGCGCGCTCGTCGCGTGCAGGAGCGGTCCCGCCGGACGGCGGTCCACCCGCAGTCGGCGGCCGCCGCCGGGGCCGGACTCGACCGCGGTGCGCAGAGCCGCGTGCCGCGCGGCGAGCCGTTCGAGGATGCCCGTGAGCACCTCGCGGGTGGTCGGTGCGGCCAGCCGCACGGCCAGGCCGATGGCGTGGGCCGCCCCGGGCATCCCCGGGCGGGCGCTGCGCAGCAGCCGGACGACGTCGCGGGTGGCCGGCCGCACCTCGTGCTCGGGAACCTCCGGCTCGGGCGTCGCGCGCCCGGGTTCCTCGGCAGTGGTCCCGGGTGCGGCGGACGGCCGTTCGCGCAGGGCCGTGGCGAGGGCTTCGGCGAGGCCGCGGACATCGGCGGCGGACATCACCGCGGCCGTGGGGAGGTCCACGCCCAGCTCGCGGGAGAAGGCGGTGCGCAGCCGGACGAACATCAGGGAGTCCAGGCCGAGTTCGGTCAGGGACGCGTGCGCCGGGATGCCGCCGGGGGCCGTCGCGCCGCCGGAGACGTCCCGTACGCGGGCCCGTACGTAGGTCTCCAGTTGTGCGGCGCGGTCGGTGTCGGTGGCCGCCGTGAGCACCCGCCGGGCCAAGCCGTCACCGTCGCCGTTGCCGTTGCCGTTGCCGGGCAGCAGGGTGACGAGGTCGGCGAGCAGCGGGCGGGTGCGGGCCGCGTCCGGGTCGAGGGCGAGGGCTTCCAGGTCCAGGGCGGCGAGCGCGAGTTGGCGCCGTCCGGTGGGCAGCACCCGGTCGAACAGCTCGCCGCCCTCCTGCGCGGTGAAGGCCGCCAGGCCGGAGCGGTGCGCCCCGGCGGCGCCCGGGCCGGTCCCCGCGGCCATGCCCACCTCCGTCCAGGCGCCCCAGTCCAGGCTGAGGGCGCGGCGGCCGGCCAGGGCGAGGTGGTGGGCCCAGGCGTCGAGGAAAGCGTTGGCGGCCGCGTAGGGGCTCTGGCCGGCCGAGCCGAGGAGCCCGGCCACGGAGGCGAACAGCACGATGTCCTGTGCCTCGGGGACCAGTTCGGTGAGCAGCGCGGTGCCGAGCACCTTGGGGGCGAGGACGCGCAGGACGCGCGGACCGGTCAGATTCTCCAGAACGGCGTCGTCGAGGACTCCGGCGGCGTGCACGATGCCCGTGACCGGTCCGGCGTCGCGCCGGAGGGCGTCCAGTGCGGCGCCGAGGCCGTCCCGGTCGGCTACGTCGGCGCGGACCAGGTGCACGCGCACGCCCCGCGCGGCGAGTTCGCCGATCCAGGCGGCGGCCTCCGGGCCGGGGGCGCTGCGGCCGAGCAGGGCGAGGTGGCGAGCGCCGCGCGCGGCCAGCCGTTCGGCGACGACCCGGCCGAGGCCGCCGAGGCCGCCGGTGACCAGGTACACCCCGTCGGGCGCGACCCGGCCGTGGCCGCCGTCGTCGGGACGGGTACGCGCCAGGCGGGGCACCAGGCGGCCGGTCTCGCGCAGCGCGACGAGGTGTTCGCCGTCGGCGCACCGCAGCTGGGTCCACAGGGCGTCGGTGCCGCCGGCGGGCGGCAGGTCGATCAGGGTGGCCGACAGCTCGGGGTGCTCCTGCGCCACCGCGAGCCCGAAGCCCCAGGCGAGCGCCTGCTCGGGACGGGTCACCTGGGTGCTGCCCCCGGCGGCCTGGCTGCCGCGGACGACCACGAACAGGCGCGGCGGCCCGCCCTGCCAGGTGCGGCCGGCCAGCGCGCGCACCAGGTGCAGGGTGGTCAGGCAGGCCAGGCCGGCGGTGTCCTCGGCCGTGGCCGCGGAGACGATCGCCGGGGCGTCGAGGGCCGTCAGCTGGACCACCTGCGCGGGCGGCCGGTCCGGGTACGCCTCGTCGAGCAGCCGTGCCCACTGGCCGGGGTCGGCCGGGTCGAGGACGTACCGGCCGTGCCCCTCGGCGGCGAACTGCGGGCCCCGGCGGGCGATCACGTGCGGGACGCGGGCGGCGGCGAGCTTCTCACCGAGCGCGGCGGCCACGCCGGTGCCGTCGGCGAGCAGGAGCCAGCTGCCGTCGGCGGGCTGGGCCGACGCGTCCGGGCGCGGCTGCCAGCGGGTCTCGAAGAGGGCCGCGTCGAGCGGGGAGCGCGGGGCGAGCGCGGCGAGCCGGAACTCCTCGGCGTACAGCACGAGGTGCTCGTCCTCGTCGTAGACCGCCAGGTCGGCCGTCGCGGTGTCGCCGGCCGCGGAGCGCAGGCGGCAGGTCGCCCAGGCGGGCGGGGTGCGCCGGCCGGTGAAGTGCAGCCGGCCGACTTCGGCGGGCACGAACGCCCGGCCCGCGGGCGCGTCGCTGGGAAGGGCGGCGGTGGTGAAGGCGGCGTCGAGGACGGCGGGGTGCAGCAGGTGGCCGGCGGCGGGGCGCGGGGCCAGCCGTCCGAGCGCCGCACCGCCGCTGAAACGGCCCTGTTCCAGAGCGCGGAAGGCGGGGCCGTGGTCGATGCCCAGGGCGCTCAGTGCGGCGCGCACGGCGGTCAGGTCGGCGTGCCCGGTGCACTCCTCGCGCAGGTCGGCCAGGCGGCCGGCGGCCGCGGGGATCGGCTGGCCGCCGGCGCCGGGGGCGGCGCGCCCGGTGACGTGCTGCTCCCACACCGCGGGGCCGCCGCCCGCGGGCGCCGAGGCGATGGTGAAGTCCCGGTGGCCGTCCGCGGCCGGGTGCAGGACGAGTTGCAGGCGTACGGGTCTGCCGGGCTCCAGGCGCAGCGGCCGGTGGAAGCGGACGCCGGTGAGGTGGAGCGGGCCCGCTGCCGGGCTGGTGCCGCGCTCGTCGGGGCCGCCGGGGTCGCCCACGGCGTGGGCGGCCTCCAGCGCCATGTCCAGGAACGCGGCGGCCGGCAGCCACATCTCGCCGCCGACCCGGTGGTCCGCGAGGTAGGCGAAGCGGCTGTCGCCCAGGTCGATGTCGGTCTGGAAGAGGTGGCGGCCGGGTGCGTCGCTGCTCTCCAGGTGGGTGCCGAGCAGGCCCGCGCCGGTGGCGGTGCGGGCCGGGGTCCGCCAGTGGCGTTCCCGGGCGTAGGGGTAGGTGGGCAGGTCGGCGCGGCGGCCGGCGGGGAACAACTCCCGCCAGTCCGGGGTGTGTCCGGCGCCGTACAGCTCCGCGAGCCGGTGCAGCAGGCCGCGCGGGCCGTCGTCCGCGGAGGGCGGCGCGATACCGGCCACGTCGATACCGGCTTCGGCGGCCACTTCCTCGATCGGGGCGCCGAGCGAGGGGCGCGGGCCGATCTCCACGAAGGAGCGGTAGCCGTCGTGGAGCATCCGGCGGATCGTGTCCGCGAACCGTACGGGCTCGCCGAGGTTGGCGTACCAGTACGCGGCGTCCAACTGCTCCCCGGCGACGGGTGCGGCGCGCACCGTCGAGTACATCGCGAGCCGGCCCGGCCCGCCCCGGACGGCGCCGAGGCGGGTGAGGAGCTCGCCGCGGGCCGATGCCATCAGGGGGGTGTGTGAGGCGAAGGGCGTGGCCAACGGCCGGTTCGGGGTGCCCAGTTCGTCAAGTTGCCGCCGCAGCGCGGCCAGGGCCGCGGCCTCGCCCGAAACGGCGGCGGCCTCGGCGCTGTTGACGGCGGCGACGAACAGCCGTCCCGCGTAGGGTGCGAGCAGGTCCTCGACGCGCGCGGGGGGCAGCCGGACGGCGAGCATGCCGCCCTGGCCGACCAGGGGCGCGGCGGCCGCGGCCCGGCCGGTCACCACGCGCACGGCGTCGTCCACTGTCAGGGCCCCGGCCACGTAAGCGGCGGTGACCTCGCCCAGGCTGTGCCCGACGACGGCGTCCGGGGTGACGCCCAAGCCCCGCCACGCGGCTGCCTGCGCCGCACCGAGGGCGAACAGCACCGGCTGTACGACGTCGGTCCGCTGACTGCTCGGGGCGTCGCCGGTCCCGGCGAGCACGTCGCGGACCGACCATCCGGTGCGCCGTCGGACGGCCTCGTCGACGCGGGCCAACTCCTCCCGGAAAGCCGCCGATCCGGCCGCCGCCTCCGCCACGCCCGCCGGTGGCCAGGGGCCGCCGTGCCCGGTGAGGACGAAGGCCGTCCTGCCGTTCTGCTCCGCGCGCGGGGCCGCGAGGGGCCGGCGGCCGTCCGCCAACGCGTCGAGCCCCGCGAGCAGTTCCTCCCGGCCCGCCGCCACCAGCGCGGCACGCCACTCGAAGTGGCTGCGGTGCCGGGCCAGGGTGTGGGCGATGTCCGGCAGGGCGGCGGGCGCGCCGTCGCGCAGGTGCGCGGCCAGCCGCGCGGCCTGGGCGCGCACCGCGTCGTCGCTGCGGCCGGACAGCATGAACAGCCGTGGGTCCGGGGCGGGTTCGGCCCCAGCCGCGGGCGCGGCGTACGGGGCCTCCTCCAGGATCACATGGGCGTTGGTGCCGCTGATCCCGAAGGCGCTCACCCCGGCCCGCCGGGTACGGCCGGTGTCCTGCGGCCAGGCGACCTCGTCGTGCAGCAGGCGCAGGCCGCTGCCGTCCCAGTCGACGTGGCGGCTGGGCGGATCGGCGTGCAGGGTGCGCGGGAGGGTCCGGTGGCGCAGCGACTGGACGACCTTGATCAGCCCGAGGACGCCCGAAGCGGCCTGCGTGTGGCCGACGTTGGACTTCAGCGAGCCGAGGTGCAGGGGGCGCCCGGGCGGCCGGGAACCGCCGAAGACCTCGGCGAGGGCGTGCGCCTCGATCGGGTCGCCGAGGGTGGTGCCGGTGCCGTGCGCCTCGACGTGGTCGATGTCCGCGGGCGCCAGCCCGGACCGCGCCAGCGCCTGCCGGACCACCTGCTCCTGGGCGGGGCCGTTGGGCGCGGACAGGCCCTGGCTGCGGCCGTCCTGGTTGACGGCGGTGCCGCGCAGCACCGCGAGGACCTCGTCGCCGTCGCGGCGGGCGTCGCGCAGGCGCTTGAGGACGACCAGTCCCGCGCCCTCGGCCCAGACCGCGCCGTCGGCCGCGTCCGCGAAGGAACGGCAGCGGCCCGTGGGCGACAGGCCGCGCAGCCGGCTGAACTCGACGAAGGTCTGCGGGGTCACCATCAGCGTGACGCCGCCGGTGAGCGCGAGGTCGCACTCGCCGGCGCGCAGCGCCTGCGCCGCCAGGTGCACCGCGACCAGCGACGACGAGCAGGCGGTGTCCACGGTCAGCGCGGGCCCGTTGAGGCCGAGGGCGTAGGCGAGCCGGCCCGAGGCGACGCTCGGCGCGGCGCCGGTGCCGACGTAGCCGTCGAGCTGGTCGAGGCGGGCGCCGGCCAGGTAGTCGCTGCCGAACATGCCGACGTACACGCCGGTGGAGCTGCCGGCGAGCTCGGCGGGGACGATCCCGGCGCGCTCCAGCGCCTCCCAGGCGGTCTCCAGCAGCAGGCGCTGCTGGGGGTCCATCGCGGCCGCCTCCTTCGGGGTGATCCCGAAGAAGCCCGCGTCGAAGGAGGCGATGTCCTCCAGGAAGCCGCCTTCGCGGGCGTAGGTCGTGCCCAGGGCGTCCGGGTCGGGGTCGTAGAGGGACGCCACGTCCCAGCGGTCGGCCGGGAAGGGGCCCACGGCGTCCCGGCCCTCGGCGACCAGCCGCCACAGGCCCTCGGGGTCCTTGACGCCGCCGGGCAGGCGGCAGGCCATGGCGACGACGGCCACGGGCTCGTCAGCCGCGAGTGCCGGGGTGGCGGGGGCGGCCGGGGCGGTGGCGTGCGGCGCCGCGGTGCGCGCGGCCGCCGCGAGCGGGTGGGCCAGCAGGTATCCGGCCAGGCGGGCCGGGGTGGGGTGGTCGAACAGGAGGGTGGCGGGCAGGCGCGCGCCGACCCGGGAGCTGATGCGGTTGCGCAGTTCCAGTGCTGTCACCGAGTCCATGCCGAGTTCGCGCAGCGGCTGGTCGGGGCGGACGGTCTGCCCCGGGCCGAGGCCGAGGGAGCGGGTCGCCTCCTCCCGGACCAGGGCGAGGACGCGCTCGGCGCGGTCGGCCTCGGGGAGCCGGGCGAGGCGTGCGGCCAGGGTGTCGCCACCGCGGCGCGCGGCGCGGGCCGGAGGCAGCAGGGTGCGCCACAGGGCGCCCGCGTCCTCGGCCGCACCGGCCTGGGCGGCGCGCAGCCGCGGCAGGTCCAACGCCGAGGCCACGAGGTGCGGGGCGCCTGCGCGCAGGGACAGCTCGGCCAGTTCGCAGCCCTGGTCGGCCGTCAGCGGGCGGTGGCCGAGGCGGGCCATCCGTGCCAGGTCCGCGTGCCGCGCGGCCAGCCCCTCCCCCGCCCAGGCGCCGAACGACACCGACGCGGCGGGAAGCCCCAACGCCCGCCGGTGGTGGGCGAGCTGGTCGAGGAAGACGTTCGCCGCCGCGTAGTTGGCCTGGCCCGGCGCGCCGAACACCCCGGCCGCTGAGGACACCAGCAGGAACAGCCGCAACGGCAACTCAGCGGTGAGCCGGTGCAGATGGGCGGCGCCGTCCACCTTCGGACGCAGCACCCGCGCGAGGCGCTCCGCGGTCAGCTCGGCGGCCACCCCGTCCGCCAGCACCCCCGCGCAGTGCACGATCCCCCGCAGCGGCAGGTCCCCGCGCCCGGCCCGCCGCACCGCCTCCGCCACGTCCGCCGCCTCCGCGACATCGCACGCGACGATCTCGACCTCGGCACCGAGCGCGGCGAGTTCCGCCCCGATGCCCGCGGCACGCGGGTCCGCCCCGCCCCGCCGCGATGTCAACACCAGCCGCGGCACCCCGCGTTCGGCCATCCGCCGCGCCAACCTCCGCCCGACGGCCCCCAACCCACCGGTGACCAGCACGGCCCCGTCCATGGGAAAGCCGCCACCTGAATCCCCAACGGTGCGCGCACCCGCCGCCCCCGCAGCCGCCGACCCCCCGCCGCCCGTCGCGAAGTCGAACCCGCCCCCCGCCGCCCCGGGCACGCCCGGCGAACCGAAGTCCCCCCGCGCGGCCGGCGGACCACCAGCCGCAACGCCACCCACCGAACCCGCGCTGCCCTGCCGGGAGTTGCCCCCGACCTCGCCCGCGGCACGGGCATCCCCTCCCGCGAGCACACCCGACGAAGCCGCGCCGCCCTTCGCGGCGGATGGACCAGCGGCCGCGCGGGTCAGGCGCGGGGTCAGCAGTATGCCGTCGCGGGCGGCGAGTTCGGGTTCGCCGGGGTGGCCGAGCGCGGGTATGAGGCCGGCCGGGGTGTCGAGGTCGAGCAAGGTGAGGGTGACGTCGGGGTGTTCGGCGCGTGCGCTGCGCGCCAGGCCCCACAGCAGGGAGTTCGGCAGGTCCGGGACGGTGTCGCCGTCGGCGGCGGCCACCGCCCCGCGGGTGACCCAGACGACGCGGTCGGGGGCCTCCTCGCGCGGGAGGGCGAGCAGCTCCTGGAGTTCGCGCAGCGCGGCGGCGGCCACCGCGTGGGCCGCGGAGGCCACGTCGGCACCGGGCCGGGGGCGCGGCCACCAGCGCAGAAGGACGTCCGCGCGCGCGTCGGTCAACTCCGCGCCGGCCGCTTGCAGGGCCCGTACGGCCGCCGCGGCATCCGGGTCGCCCGGGTCGCCGCGAACGGCCCAGGTGCCGCCGGCCAGGGCGGAGGTCCCGCCGGTGGCGGGCGTCCACGCCACCTCGTACAGGTGCCGGGCGCTGTCCGGGGCCCGGAGCAGGTCGTCCGGGTCGGCGGCCCGCAGCCGTACGCCTTCCAGCCGCCCCGCGGGGAGCCCGTCGGCGTCCCAGAGGTGCACGTCCAGGGTGACGTCGGCGCCGGGGTCGGTACGGGGGTCGCCGAGGCGCCGCACATGGGCCGTCAGCTCGGTCGCGCCGCCGGGCGGCAGGACGCAGCGGCCCACCGCGACGGGCAGCAGGACGCGGCCGCCGGCGGCGTCGAGGCAGGAGGTCGCCTGGAGTGCGGCGTCGAGCAGGGCCGGGTGGAGGGGGTACGCGTCGGCGGTGGCGTGCGCGGCGGCGGGCAGCGACAGCCGGGCCAGCACTTCGCCGGGGGCGAGGACGACCGCGTCCCGCACGCCTTGGAACGCCGGTCCGTAGCCGAGCCCTCGGTCGGCCAGCGCCTCGTACGCGTCCGGGGCCCAGGCCGTGGCGGCGTCCTGCGGCCACGCCGGGGGCGCCCCCGCGGCGGCGGGGTCCGCGGCAGTGGTGGCCGCGGCGGTGGCGTGCAGCGTCCACCCGGCGCTCTCGTCGCCGCGCGGCCGGCTGTGCACGGTGATCTCCGCGGCCGCAGCCGCACCCGCGCCCGTTTCCGCACCCGCGCCGGCACCCGTTTCCGCGCCCGCCGTGACGACGTCGACCGACACCTCCACGGTGCCGCCGTCGGTGAGGACGAGAGGCGCGAGCAGCAGCAGGTCCTCGACATCGCACGGGTCGGCGGGCCGGGCGACCTCGAGGGCCGCGCGGCACAGCTCCGCCAGGGTCGTGCCGGACACCACCGTCCGCCCGAACACGGCGTGGTCGGGCAGCCAGTCGGCGGTCGCCGCCTGCCACTCGGACCGGAAGGTCCAGCGGCTCTCGTCCGCCGACTGGAGCTGGACCCCGAGCAGCGGGTGCGCGGCGCGGTCGAGCAGGCCGGTCGCCCCGCCGGCGGCGTCCGGTTCGGTCCAGTGCCGCCGCGCGTCCCAGGCGTACGTGGGCAGGTCGGCCGACGGGCCGTCGGGCACCAGGCGGCGCCAGTCGAGCTGCCGTCCGTGGACGTGGAGTTCGGCGGCCGCCAGGTCCAGGCAGGCCGGGCCGTCCTCGTCGCGGCGCAGCGACCCGACGGCGGTCAGGTCGTCCTGGCCGGTCTCCTCGGCGACCGTGCGCAGCGCGGTGAGCAGCGAGGGGTGCGGGCTCAGCTCGACGAAGCAGCGGTAGCCGTCGGCGGCCATGCGGGCCACGGCCGGTGCGAAGCGGACGGGTTCGCGCAGGTTCGTGTACCAGTACCCGGCGTCGAGTTCCGCGGTGACGGGCTCGCCTGTGACGGTCGAGTACCAGGCGACGGGTGCGGGTACGGCGGTGACGCCGTCCAACTCGTCGAGGATCTCGGCGCGGACCGGTTCGACCCCGGCGCTGTGGGAGGCGTAGTCGACGTCGAGCAGCCGGACGAAGACCTGTTCGCGTTCGAGCCCGGCGAGCAGGTCCAGCAGGGGTTCGGCCGCGCCCGAGACCACCGTCGAGCGGCCGCTGTTGACGGCGGCGACCGACACCCGGCCGCCCGAGGCGGGCAGCAGCGCCTCGACCTCGTCGCGGGGCAGGGCGACGACGGCCATGGTGCCGCTGCCGGCCAGCCGGGTCAGGGCGCGGCTGCGCAGGGCCACGACCGCGGCGGCGTCGTTGAGGCTGAGGGCACCGGCGACGCAGGCGGCGGCCACCTCGCCCTGGCTGTGCCCGACCACCGCGTCCGGGTGGACGCCGCGGGCCCGCCACACCGCGGCGAGGGAGACCATGACGGCGAACAGGACGGGCTGGACCACGTCCACCCGGTCCGGCGGCGGGGCGTGGGCGTCGCCGCGCAGCACCGCCGTCACCGACCAGCCGGTGAACGGGCGCAGCGCCGCGTCGCAGCGGTCGATCATGTCGGTGAAGACCGGGTCGCGGCCGAGCAGGTCGCGGGCCATGCCCGGCCACTGCGCGCCTTGGCCGGGGAAGACGAACGCGACCTTCCCGGCCGCGCGGCGGCCGGGGCCTTCGACGAGGTCCGCGGGGCCGGGGCGGCCGTCGGCGAGGGCGCGCAGCGCGGTGCGCAGGCCGTCGTGGTCGGCGGCGCGGATGACGGCGCGGTGCTCGAAGTGCGTGCGGTGGTGGGCCAGTGCGGCGGCCACCGCGGGCAGTTCGGGCGCAGGTGCGGCCGTGAGGCGGTCGAGCAGGCGGGCGGCCTGGCCGCGCAGGGCGGGTTCGGTGCGGGCGGAGAGTGGGAAGAGCAGCGGGGCGGCGGGGCCGGGGTGCGGCGCCGGTGCCTCGGCGGGGGCTTCGCGCCGCACCGCGCCCGCCGGGTGCCGCGGTGGGACCGCCGCAGCGGGCCCGGCCAGTTCCCCGGGCGGCTCCTCCAGCACCACGTGCGCGTTCGTGCCGCTGATCCCGAACGCGCTGACACCCGCCCGGCGCACCCGGTCGGCGTCGCGCGGCCACGGCCGGGCGGCGGTCTGGACCCGCAGCCCGCCCGCCTCCCAGTCGACGAGCGGGGTGGGGGTCTCGGCGTGCAGCGAGGCGGGTAGGCGTTCGTGGCCGAGGGCGAGCACCGTCTTGATGACGCCGCCGATGCCCGCGGCGGCCTGGGTGTGGCCGATGTTGGACTTCAGCGAGCCGACGGCCAGCGGCCGGTGGGCCGGTCGGCCGGGGCCGAAGACGGCGGCCAGGGCGCGGCCCTCGACGGGATCGCCCAGTTCGGTGCCGGTGCCGTGGGCCTCCACGTGGTCCAGGTCGTCCGGGCGCAGCCCCGCGGCGGCCAGCGCGGCGCGCACCACCCGCTCCTGGGCAAGGCCGCTGGGCGCGGACAGGCCCTGGCTGCGGCCGTCCTGGTTGACCGCCGAGCCCTTGACGACCGCCAGCACCCGGTCGCCGTCGCGGCGGGCGTCCTGGAGCCGCTTGAGGAGCACCACGCCGCAGCCCTCGGCCCACACCACGCCGTCGGCGCCGGCGCCGAACGGGCTGCACCGCCCGGTGGGCGACAGGCCGCGCAGCCGGCTGAACTCGACGTGGCCGCGCGGGGTGACCAGCAGTGTGGCGCCGCCGGCCAGCGCGAGGTCGCACTCGCCGGCCGCGAGCGCCCTGGCCGCCAGGTGCAGGGCGACCAGCGAGGACGAGCAGGCGGTGTCCACGGTGACGGCCGGGCCCTGGAGGCCGAGGGTGTAGGCGATCCGGCCGGACGCGACGCTGGGGGCCGTGCCGGTGCCCACGTGGCCGTCGAGCCGGTCGAGCGGCGCGCTGCCGAGGTAGCCGCTGTCGTACAGGCCGACGTAGACGCCGGTGGAGGTGCCGTCGAGGGTGCCGGGGACGATCCCGGCGCGTTCGACGGTCTCCCATGCGGTCGCCAGGAGCAGGCGCTGCTGCGGGTCCATCGCGGCGGCCTCGCGGGGCGAGATGCCGAAGAAGGCCGCGTCGAAGCGGTCGATGGCGGCGAGGTAGCCGCCGCGCAGGGTGTAGGCGGTGCCGACCGCCTCGGGGTCGGGGTCGTGGAGTCCGGCGGTGTCCCAACGGCCGGGCGGCACCTCGGTGACGGCGTCGCGGCCGGCCTCCAGCAGCCGCCACAGCGCCTCGGGGTCGTCGGCGCCGCCGGGGTAGCGGCAGGCCATGGAGAGGATCGCGATGTCGCCGCCGCCCGGCTGCCGTTCGGGCCCGGGCGGCGCCCCGGCGGCCGCAGCCGGCCCGTCGTCGAGGACCGCCGCGGCGATCGCGGCGATGGTGGGGTGGTTGTAGACGAGGGACGGGTCCAGGGTGCGGCCGGTCAGCGCCGCCAACTCCACCGACAGTGCCACCAACTGACGGGAGCCCAGGCCGAGTTCGGCGACGGGCCGGTGCGGGTCGACGGCCGACGGGTCGAGCCCGGCGGCTTCGGCGACGGCGGTCACCAGCCAGTCGCGCACGCCCGCCGCGGTGGTGGGGCGCGCCTGGGGGGCGCCGGGTGTCTCGGAGGTCGGCTTCGGGGGCTCGTTCGCAGGCATCTGGGCAGGTGTCCTCGTGCGCTCGGTGCTCGGGCGGTGTCCTCGCGGATGCGGTGCGGTCGGTACGGGCGGTGCGACCGGTACGGCCGGTGCGGTCGGTACGGCCGGAGGCGCCCGGTTCAGTGGGGGCGCCCCGGGCGAGGCTGCGCGGGGCGGTCGGGAGACCGCGGCGGGGCGGTCAGCCGGCGGACGCGCCGGACAGGGAGAGGGTGCCGCCGAGGTAGGCGGCGCGGGTGGCGTGGCGCTGGATCTTGCCGCTGGACGTCTTGGGGATGGTGCCGGGCCGTATCAGCACGACGTCGTGCAGCGGCAGGCCGTGGGCCTCGCCGATCGCGCCCCGGACGAGGTCGGCGATCTTCTCGGCCTCGCCGGCGGCGTCCGCGGACACCTCGGCGACCAGGACGGGTTGCTCGCCGTCGGCTCCCCCGTCCACGCAGAAGGCCGCGGTGCAGCCCGGGCGGACCGCCGGATGGGCCGACTCGGCGGACAGTTCGAGGTCCTGCGGATAGCGGTTGCGCCCGTCGACGACCATGAGGTCCTTCAGGCGGCCGGCGATGAACAGCTCGCCGTCGCGCAGGAATCCGAGGTCGCCGGTGCGCAGGAAGCGCCCCTCGCGGCCGGGCAGGGTGGCGCGGAAGGCCGCGCGGGTGGCGAGGGCGTTGCGCCAGTAGCCGCCGGCGACGCTTGCGCTGCGCACCCAGATCTCGCCGGTCTCGCCGTCGGGGAGTTCCGCGCCGCGCTCCGGGTCGACGATGACGACGGTCATGTCCGGCCCCGGCCGCCCGGAGCCGACGGCCTCCGGGCCGCTCCCGCCGTCGCCGGCGGCCACCACCGGCGGGGTGCCGGACGCGTTGCCGCTGACCATGAGCGTGGCCTCGGCCAGCCCGTAGCAGGGGCAGTGGGCGTCGTCGCGGAAGCCGGCCGGCGCGAAGGTCGCGGTGAAGCGCCGCAGGGTGGCGGCGCGGACCGGTTCGGCGCCGTTGAAGGCGACCCGCCAGCTGCTCAGGTCCAGGCCGGCGACGAAGTCGGGGGTGGCGTGCTTGACGCTCAGCTCGTACCCGAAGTTGGGGCCGCCGCTGGTGTGCGGGCGGTAGCGGCTGACGGCCGCCGCCCAGCGCCGGGGCTGCTGGAGGAAGTGCAGCGGCGAGAAGAGGGTGGCGGTCGCCCCGAGGTAGACGGTGTTCAGCACCGGGCCGATGAGCCCCATGTCGTGGTACAGCGGCAGCCAGCTCACGAAGAGTTCGTGGCCGTGCCGCTCGAGCGCCTCCGGGGTGTGGCCCATCCGCTCGGTGATGAACCGCTCGTTGTGCATCAGGTTCCCGTGCGTGACCATCACACCGCGCGGCGCCGAGGTGGAGCCGGAGGTGTACTGGAGGAAGGCGACGGAGTCGGCGGTCAGGTCCGGTGCGCGCCAGGTGGCGGCGAGTCCGTCGGGGACGTCCTCGGTGGCCAGGCAGGTGATCCGGTCGAGTCCGGGCAGTTGGTCGGCCATCGTGCGCAGCGCGGCGATGACCTCCCGCCCGCCCAGGACCGCCCGGGCGTCGGCGTCCGCGAGCAGCCGCTCGGTACGGGCCAGGGCGCGGTGGTTCTGCGCGCGCCCCTGCGGGGGGACGGCGGGCACGGCGACGACCCCGGCCGCCAGGCAGCCGAGGTAGCCGCAGATGAACTCCACACCCGGCGGGTAGAGCAGGACGGCCCGGGACCCGGCCAGCCCGTGGTCCTGGAGCCAGGCGGCGATCGCCTGGGCGCGCTCGGCCAGCCGCCCGTACGTGATCTCCTCGACCCCGCCGTCCACGTCGCCCGTGACGAGGTACCGGTACGCGGTACGGCCCGGGTTTCGCGCGGCGTGCTCGGTCAGCAGATCGACCAGGGAACGTGCCATCTGACGTGTCCTACCTGTCGGGAATAGGCGGCGCGGGACAACTTCACAGGAATCCCACGGCGTACCCGGTGCGCGTGCACGCCGTGAAAGGGAGAAACCCGATACGAAGTCCCGGCAAAGCGTCCTCCGTCCCGTTCGCCCATGTCCCGGCCCTCGCGGAATCGAGGTCCGGGTGGAAATGCGCGCACGGGAACACCTGCATCCCGGGTCCGGGCGCGGTCGGCCGACCCCAGGTCAGGGGTGGCCGGAGCACGTGGGGGCGCTCCTGGCGTCCGGAACGAATTCCCGCGGATGCGGGCGGAATTCGAGTCGCCTCAACGGTAGGGCGGACGCAGCAGGAAAATCCCCACTGCATCGAGCGGAATGGCGTCCGCCGGTTTTCGCCGCCGCCGGTCCGGGGCTGCGGCGCGGGGCGGGAAAACGCGCGCCGCGCCGCGGTCCGGCTACTCGAAGCGCGCGGGGTCGCCGGCGCCGCGGCGGACGATCTCGGCGGCGCCGTCGGAGAAGTCGACGACGGTGGTGGGCTCGGTGCCGCAGTCGCCGGAGTCCACCACGGCGTCCACGACGTGGTCGAGCCGCTCCTTGATCTCCCAGCCCTGCGTGAGCGGTTCGGCCTCGTCGGGAAGCAGCAGGGTGCTGGAGACCAGCGGCTCGTCGAGTTCCGCGAGCAGCGCCTGCGTGACGACGTGGTCGGGGATGCGCACGCCGACCGTCCGCTTCTTGGGGTGCAGCAGTTGCCGCGGCACCTCCCGCGTGGCCGGCAGGATGAAGGTGTAGCTGCCGGGCGTGGCCGCCTTGATCGCCCGGAACACGTCGTTGTCGATCTGCACCAACTGGCCGAGCTGGGCGAAGTTCCGGCACATCAGGGTGAAGTGGTGGCGGTCGTCGAGGTTGCGGATGGACCGGATGCGGTCGAGCCCGTCGCGGTTGCCGACCCGGCAGCCCAGCGCGTAGCAGGAGTCCGTCGGGTAGGCGACGAGCGCGCCGGACCGGATGCTCTCGGCCACGCCGCCGATGATGCGCGGCTGGGGGTTCTCAGGGTGTACGTCGAGGTATCGCGCCATCGGCCCAGCGTAGTACCCCGGTTGCGATCCGCTGTCGCACCTGGTCAGCCGGTTCCGCCCGGGCGTGGCGGTGCGGCGGAGGGGGGCGCGGGCGGGGCGGAGTGGCGTAGTTCACGAAAAGAGCGCAAAAGGAACTTTACGCCGCGGGCCGTCCGTCTGTCCTTGCGGTTGACCGCGAGAGGAGGGCCGGGTCCGGGATGGGGCTGGGAGACGAGCGGGCCGGCGGGCCCGCGCAAGAGCGGCCGGACGAGGCCGCACCGGAGCAGCCGGAGGGCGGCGAGCCCGCGGGCAGGGGCGGCCGCGCCACGCTCGACCTGAGCGTGCCGCAGGTGGCGGGCAGCGCCGTGGCCGCGGTCGTGGCCGCCAAGCTCGCCTCCAACCTCGGGGTGTACGGCACGATCATGGGCGCCGGCGTGGTCAGCGTGCTCGGCACCTGCGGCGGCTCGATCCTCCAGCACGTCTTCCGCCGCACCGGCCGGCACGTCCACGAGGTGGCCGGCCACGTCCACGGCGCCGCGTTCCAGGGCCGGGCGAAGCCGTCCCTGACGGCCACCGCGACCGAGACCGCCGCGCGCACCGGCCTGCTGTCGGCCCCCAGCCTCCGCAAGGACCCGCGGCCGCGTACGGACCCCGACCCCGCCACCGCGCACACCGTCTTCGCACCACCGACGCCCACCCCGCCCGACGCCCCCGGCCAGGCCCCGCAACCGCAGCCGGACCCCGCCACCGCGCACACCGTCTTCGCACCGCCGACGGACACCCCGCCGGACACCCCGACCGACTCCCCCGGCCAGGCCCCGGCCACCGCCCTGCACCAGGCCGCGCAGCCGCAGCCGCGTACGGGCCCCGACCCCGCCGACGTTGGCGGCGAACCGGCCGGCGAGCGTACGGACGGCGCGACGCGGGTGTACGGCACCCTGGACGCCACCGCGGCCGCCTCGCTCGAAGCCCTCTCCACCGGCCACCTCGACTCGCCGGCGGACACCGCCTACACCGAGGGCACCGTCCACCGCGCCGGCGGGGGGCGCGGGCGGCGCTGGAAGCGGCCGGCCGTCGCGGTGGCGCTCGCCTTCGGCCTGACCATGGGCGGCATCACCGTGGTCGAGCTCGCCTCGGGCCAGAACATCAGCGGCCACGGCAGCGGCACCACGATCGGAAACGCCTTCACCGGCGGCAGCTCGTCGCACTCCACCACCACCCCGACCCCCTCCACCACCGGCAGCCCGAGCACCAGCGGCTCCGGCGGCGGCCAGGACACCACCAGCCCGGCGCCGACCGCCACCGACCCGGCCACCGGCGGCACCTCGACCACCGCCCCGTCCTCCCCCACCCCGTCGGCGACGCCCTCCACCGGCAGCACCAGGACCGGCGGCAACGCTTCCGGCTCCGGTGGCAGCACCGCGACCACGCAACCCACCCCGTCGGCGACCACGTCGCCCCCCACCTCGTCCTCCACCGACAGCGGTGGCGGCAGCGGCAGCGGCAGCAGCAGCGGCGGCAGCGCCATGGACCGCGCCGCCGCCCCGCAGCAGACGCCCTGACGCCCGCGGGCCGCCGGCGCGGAGCGCACCGGCGGCCCGGAACCACACGGATCACACGGATCACACGGCGGCGACCGTCACACGGTCGCGACCCCGTTCGCGTACTGCTTCATGTTGTACGTGCCGAACCCGTTCTCGACCGGGTCCCCGCTGGCGTTGATGCAGTGCAGGATGCCGCCGCCGGCCGCGTCGTTGAGGCAGACCGTCATCAGGTCGGTGAAGACCACCCCGGGGGTGTCGGGTACCTCGTAGGCGCGGTCGGTGTAGATGTTCGCCTCGAGGTTGAAGAAGCAGTAGCTGCCCAGTCCCCAGGCGTGGTGCTCGGTGACCGCGTCGCCGACCTTGTAGGCGGCGTAGCCGTTGGTCCCGCCGTGCACCCAGGCGGACTGGGTGGGCACGTCGTAGGGGTGCTCGTTCTGGAAGAAGTAGGTGCGGCCGTGGTTGCCGTTCCACACCACTTCGTACTTCTGGTAGTGCTCCACGGCCAGCGCGTAGGCGGTGACGTGGTCGCCGTTCACGAGGAAGCCGGTGTCGGCCGGGTTGACCGTCCAGCCGACGGTGCCGTCCAGGCCGTGGTCGGCGCGCCACAGCCACAGGTTGTCGCAGATCACGTCATTGCTGTCGACCTGGACGCTGACGCTCGCGCCGCCGGGCAGCGACCCGCCGATCCGGGCGTAGACGTCGAACAGCGCGGTGGGGTCGGCGTCGTGGCGCAGGCGGCTGCGGCCGTGGCCGACCCGCAGCAGCAGCGGCGCGTGGTCGGAGGCGGCCTCCAGGAGCACCCCGGCCACGGTGACGCCGCCGACGTCGGCGACCTCCACCACGGAGTTGCCGTGCGTGGAGCGCAGGGTGGCCAGGCCCAGGCCGAGCACCACGGTGCCGGGGCGGTCGATCTTCAGCGGCGCGGACAGGGCGTAGACGCCGGGGGTGAGCAGCAGGTGCTGGCCGCGGGAGAGCGCCCGGTTGAGGTCGGCTGCGGTGTCGCCGGGGGTGGCCACGTGGAAGCCGGACAGCGGGATGCTGTGGCCGCGGGCCGGGCCGTGCGCCCAGGTGGTGCCGGTGCTGTCGCGGCGCAGCGCGGGCACGAAGACGTGGTAGCCGCCGTGCCGGTCCACGGTCAGGAACGGCTTCTCCCGCACGGTCGGGGTGCGGTCCACGGTGGTGTAGGGCGGCGTGGGGAAGGACTGGGCGGGGGCGCCCTGGGTGCCGACGAAGACCATGTTCCAGTTGGAGCCGGTCCAGCTGCCGAAGGTGTCGTTGCGCGAGAGCCACTGCTGCTGCGAGCCGGACTCCACCTGGCCGTCCACGACGCTGTCGGCGAGGAAGCCGCCGCTCGACCACTGGTTGCCGGGCGGGCTGGGCCACAGCGTCATGTCGCCCTTGACGTGCACCCGGCGCATCGGGCCGGCCTGGGCCACCGCCCAGCGCTCCAGGCCGTCCGGGGGCGCGATGCTGAGGTTCTCCGCGGCCCGCCAGAAGTTCTGGGTGCCGTTGCCGTCCAGCCACTGGGCGTCCACGGTGACATGGCCGTTGATCAGCACGTCGTCGGGGCTGTCGCCCAGGCCGAGCACATGGGTGTAGAAGCCCACGTTGACGTCGACGTTGTAGGTGCCGGGCTTGAACGCCAGGGCGTAGCGCTCGGTGCCGAACTGGTTGGACTGCTGGGTGGCGAACACCGCGTCGAGCTGCTGCTGGATCGCCGCGTCGCCCATCGACGGGTCGAAGACCAGGACGTTCGCGCCCAGGTCGGTGCCGCCGTGCTGCGCGGCGCCGCCTTGCGTGCCGGGGCCGCTGCCGCGCCCGGGCTGCGCGGCGTGGGCTGATCCGGTGGAGATGCCGCCGGCCAGCGGCACCGCGGCGGCGACTGCCGCCCCGCGGAGCATGGCACGGCGCGTGGGAATGACGGACACGGCTCTCCCTGAAGTGGTGGGAAAAGACGGGCAGGTACGGCACGCCCTGGCCCCGGGCTGCATGAGAGCGCTCTCAGGACGGAAGTGAATCATCGCGGCATTGCAGCGTCAATAAAGCGGACACCACAACTCGACGGGGTGAACCGGGCGTTGGACCAGCCCTTGGAGCGCGCTGGTCAGCGGCGCGGTCGGGCGGGGCGTCAGAGCCGGGTGATCAGCAGGGAGATGTCGTCCTGCTGGCCGGCCGGGTCGGCCATCACGCGCAGCAGGCCGTCGGCGACCTCCTCCGGCGGCAGGGCGCGCAGCGTGCGCACGCCCTCGATCAGGCGGCCGATCCCGGCGTCGATGTCCTCGCCGCGCCGCTCGATGAGGCCGTCGGTGTAGAGCACCAGCAGGTCGCCGTCGCGGTAGTCGGCGGTGGCCTGCGGGCGCGGCACGTGCTCCATGCGCACCCCCAGCGGCGGGTCGGTGGCCTGGTCGAGCAGTTCGCAGCTGCCGTCGGAGTGCACCAGCAGCGGCGGCGGGTGGCCGGCGCTGCTGTACATCAGCAGCCGGCTGCCGGGGAAGAGCTGGCAGGTGAAGGTGGTGGTGGCGACCGCGCCGTCCTGGGCGCGCGCGTAGCGGCCCAGCGTCTCCAGGGCACCGCTGGGGCTGTCGGCGACGCGGATGGCGGCGCTGAGCGCGGCGCGCAGCATGCCCATGACGCTGGCGGCGTCCACGCCGTGGCCGACCACGTCGCCGACCGACAGCGCGAGGCGCCCCTCGGGCAGGTCGACGACGTCGTACCAGTCGCCGCAGGCGTTCATGCCGGTCAGCGCCGGCAGGTAGCGCACGGCGACCTCGGGGTGCGCGGCGAGGTCGGGGGTGGCGAGCATGGCCCGCTGGAGGGTGAGCGCGACGTCCTGGGTGCGTACCGCGGACTCCTGGAGGCGGGCGTTGGCCTGCTGGAGTTCGCGGGCCCGGGTGAACAGTTCGGCGCGCGGCGCCTGTACGGCCGCGTCGTCCGGCGGGGTCTCCTCCCGCGGCGCGGTGTCCTCCTGCGGCGCGGTGTCCTCCCGCGGCGCGGCGTTCTCGCCGTGTGCGGTGTCGGCCGCCCGCTCGGCCCGGACGTACTCGGTGACGTCGTCGACCTGGTGGATGAGCAGGTGGACCTGCCCGGCGGCGTCCCTGACCGGCCGGTTCACCACGTTCCACCAGTGCGGTGCGAACGGGCCGGAGCGGTCGGGATCGGGGATGGTGAAGCGGTGCAGCAGCAGTATGTTGGTGCGGCCCGTGGCGAGCGCGGCCTCCAGGGACTTGCGCTGGACCTCGGCGCCTTGCGAGGCGGGGTCGCCGGGGTCGGGCGGGTAGGCGTCGAAGAAGCGCACCCCCAGCAGGTCGGCCGGGTCGCGGCCGGTGGCGGCGAGGTAGGCGTCGTTGCACGCGACGATCGTCAACTGCCGGTCCAGCACGATGCAGGCCGAAGGCATCGCCGCGAACAGGGCCGCGTAGTCCAGTTCGGCGCCCGCGTCCTCGGCCACCCGCGCCCACCCGCCCTTCCCCGTCCGGCCTGTGTCGTGCCCGCCCGGGCCCGGGCGGCTGCGACGCCAGTCAACCCGGGGGCGGCCCGGCCCGGGTTCAGGCGCACGGGCGGCTCGCCCGGACAGCCGAACGCACAGCGCGGCGCCCCCGCCACGGTCGTGGCGGGGGCGCCGGCTGTCAGCGGGTCCGGGTCAGTGGCCGGTGCCCGTGGAGGTGGCGAGCAGTTCCACCTCGGAGAGCGTGGTGGAGCTGCCGCCGTTGTTCGCGGTCACCACCAGGCGGTAGGACGAGTAGGCGCCGGGGTGGGCGATCTCGAACGGACGGGTCTGCGAGCGGTCGTCGAAGGTCTGGCCGCTGCGGGTGTCCACGGTCTTCCAGTGCTTGCCGCCGTCGGTGGAGCCCTGGAGCTGCCAGCTCTTCGGGTCCTGCGCGGCGGTGCTGCCGGAGGTGAGGGTGTAGAAGGTGGCCTTCTGCTCGGCCGACTTGCCGCTGCCCTGGTAGGCGTAGGTGATCTGCGGCGTCGCGGACGGGAAGGTGACCGCGGTCTTGGAGGTGTTGTCGAACAGGCCGCTGACGTTGGTGCCGTCGGCTGCCGAGGCGGTGCCGAGGTCGGTACCGGTGGTGTCCGCGAGCGGCTTCGGGGTGCTGCCGGCCGCGGTCAGCGAGGTCTGCACGGCGTTGCTGCCGGTGCCCCACGTCGACGGCTTGGCGCCCATGGTGAAGTCGAGCACGGCACCGCCTGAGAGCTGGTCCTGCGTCAGGTACACCTTGTTGTACGGCTTGCCGTTGACCTTCAGCGACTGCACGTAGACGTTGCTGCGGCTGTTGTTCGGGGCGTTGACCGTGATGGTCTTGCCGTTGTCGAGGTGGATCGTCGCCTTGGTGAACAGCGGCGAGCCGATCTCGTAGTTGCCGCTGCCGGTCTGGAGCGGGTAGAAGCCGAGCGCGCTGAAGATCTGCCAGGTCGAGGTGGCGCCGTTGTCCTCGTCGCCGGGGTAGCCCTGGCCGATCGAGCTGCCGGTGAACAGGCGCTGCTCGATCTCGCGGACGGCTGCCTGGGTCTTGGCCGGCGCGCCCGCGTAGTCGTACATGTACGGGATGGCGTAGGAGGGCTGGTTGCTCATGCCCAGCTCGCCCATGCGCACGTCACGGGCCTCGATCATCTCGTGGATGGTGCCGCCGTAGGAGCCGGTGTCGCCCTGGGCGGTCTCCTGCGTGGAGAAGAACGTGTCGAGCTTCTTCTCCATGCTCTTCTGGCCGCCGTACAGCGAGGTCAGGCCGGCCGGGTCCTGCGGGACGGTGAAGGCGTAGTTCCAGCCGTTGGACTCGGTGTACTCGTAGCCCCAGGTCTTGGGGTCGTAGGCGTCGTCCGCGACGCGCCAGGAGCCGTCGGCGTTGCGGCCCTCGAAGAAGCCCACGTTCTTGTTGAAGATCGTGGTGTAGTTCTGCGCGCGGGCCAGGAAGTACGCGGACTCCTCCTGGTAGCGCTCGCGGTCGGCCTTGGAGGTGCCGGGCTGCTTGGCGAGCTTGGCCGCCATGGTGCCGATGCCGTAGTCGTTGACGTAGCCGTCCAGCGACCAGGAGACGCTGCCGTCCACCGAGGTGTTGGTGTAGCCGGTGAAGACGGAGGTGTCGATGCCCTTGCGGCCGGTGCCGGAGTTCGGCGAGACGGTGGTGGCGTTCTTCACCGCGGCCTCGTAGGCGGCCTTGACGTCGAAGTTCGTGACGCCCTTGGCGTAGGCGTCGGCGAAGGCGACATCGGAGCTGGTGCCGGTCATCAGGTCGGCGTAGCCGGGCGAGGACCAGCGGGCGGTCCAGCCGCCGTCCTTGTACTGCTGCACGAAGCCGTCTGCGAGCTTGCCCGCGGTGTCGGACTCCAGCAGCGAGTAGGCCGGCCACTCGGTGCGGTAGGTGTCCCAGAAGCCGTTGTTGACGTACACCTGCCCGTCGACGACCTTGGCGCCGGTCTGGGTGGCGGTGCTGCTGCCCTGCGCGGAGAACGAGCTGGCGTACTGCCACACCGGCTTGGCGTTCGTCCCGGTGTTCTCCGAGGCGGAGTTCGGGTACAGGTTCATCCGATACAGGTCGGAGTAGAGCGTGGTCAGCTGGTCATCGCTGGCGCCCTGCACCTCGACCTTGCCGAGCTTGGCGTTCCACGCCTGCGCGGCGCGGTTCTTGACCGTGTCGAAGGAGGTGCCCTGCGGGATCTCCAGGTCCAGGTTCTTCTTCGCCTGCGCGGCGCTGATGAACGAGGTGGCCACGCGCATGGTCACCACCTTGTTGCCGGAGGTGTCGAACTGCGCGTACCCGGTGACGTTGTCGCGGCCCTGGCCGGTGGTCTTGGTGGCCGTGCCGGGCGTCTGGTCGAACTCGGCGTGGATGTACATCCGGCTGGCGCCGGTGGACAGCCCGCTCTTGTGGTCGGCGTAGCCGTCGAGGGTGCCCTTGGCGGCGTCGAAGGTCAGGCCGCCGCTGTTGTCGATGTTGTCGAAGAGCAGGTCGCCGGTGTCACCGGGGAAGGTGAAGCGCATGATCGCCGAGTGGTCGGCGGGCGCGATCTCGGCCTTGAGGCCGTTGGTGAACGTCACACCGTAGTAGTCGGGCTGCGCCACCTCGTCGGAGTGCTTGAAGGGCAGCGCGCGCTTGGTGCGGTCCAGGTCCGGGGTGCCGGTCGCGGTGGACGGCATCACCTGGAACAGGTCGCGGTCGCCCATCCACGGGCTGGGCTCGTGGCTGATGCCGAACGCCTGGAGCGTGGGCAGGTTGTCGGAGTTGTTCTGCGCGGCGTAGCTGTACTCCCAGCTGTCCGAGCCCGCGTCGGTGACCGGCGTGAAGAAGTTGAAGCCGTTGGGCACCGCGGTCAGCGGCAGGTTGTTGCCGCGGGAGAACGACCCCGAGGAGTTGGTGCCGCGCCGGGTGTCGACGTGGTCGACGTAGCTCTTGGAGGTGTTCGCCGCGGGGGCCGCGCCGATCGTCAGGTCGTCGATCCAGCCCTTGAACTGGGTGGCGGCGCCTTCGGCGTTGCTGCCGGCCGGGTCGTCGTAGCCGAGCAGGATGCGGTCGATGGTCTTGCCCGCGGCGACCTTGCCGACGGTCGCGGCGACCGCGTTCCACTGCGAGGCGTACAGGATCTTCGAGTCGCCCTGCGCGCGCGGGGTGAGCGCCACGCCGTTGACGTCCTGCGCGCTCTTCTTCAGCTGGCTCAGGTAGGTGCCGTCGGTGAAGTGCAGGTCGATCGAGGCGTACGTGCTGGGGTACTTCAGGTCCCCGCCGGTCAGCTCCGGGAAGATGTCGTACGACAGCTGCGTGTCACGCTGCACCGGGATGTGCACGTCGTACAGCTTGTTCCAGGCGTGCACCGCGCCCGAGGCGGTGTGCGTGCCGGCGTACTCCAGCGCCTTGGCGCCGGTGAAGCCGACGTTCGCCTTGATGTCCGGGCCGGAGGACGGGCCGCTGCCCACCTCGGTGGTCATGCCGGAGACCGGGGTCGGCGCGGCCGAGCCGTCGGAGAGGATCAGGTCGGCGAGCTGCGTGGCGCCGGTGGCACCGTTGTTGGCCGTGACGTTCAGCCGGTAGTAGCTGTAGCTACCGGGGTTCGCGACCGTGTAGATCTCGGACTGGTAGCGGTTGGCGAACTTCTGGCCGGTCTCGCTGTCGACGGTGGTCCAGGTGGAGCCGTCGTCGGAGCCCTGGAGCTGGAAGTCCTTCGGGTCGCGGTCGTCGCTGTCGTTCGCCGAGGTGAGGGCGTACTTCTTGACGGTCACCGCGCCCGTCAGCTGGTACTGGAGCCAGCCGGTGGGGGCGAACGTCAGCCACTTGGTGTTGGAGTCCTCGTCGGCGGCCTTGTCGGCCGTCTCGTTGGGCGGGTTGTCGGAGTTCGCCGTGACCTTGGCGATCTTGTCCTTGATGCTGCCGGCCAGCACCGGCACGGTGCCGGCGGTCACACCGGACACCCACGCCTTGCCCTTGGCGTCGGTCTCCGCGGTGCTCGTCCAGGTCGGCTGCGCCTGCCCGGACTCGAAGGACGTGGTGAAGGCCGGGTCGGAGGTGTCGCCCGCGCCGTGCCCGCCGCTGGCGGCGTGCGCGAGGCCGGCGGCCGGCACGGTCAGGGCCATGGACACCGCGGCTGCCAGCAGTGATCTGGCGAGCGTGCGGCGGGATCGGCCACTTCTCATGAGGGTGCTGCCTTTCTGGTTACGGCTCCAGGTGCGTGACCGGCGCCCCGCCCGCTTGCACGGGGGTCGCGGGCGGGCGGGGCACCGGCGGTGGGTGACGGCCGGCCAGGCGTCCTACGGCCGTCGGGTCATGCGGAGCGGAGGGCGGGCGCCCGGCCCGGCGTGGTGACGCCGGGCCGGGCACCGCGCCCCGGTCAGGCGTTGCGGCCGCTGATCGCGTACAGCGCCAGGTTCGTGTTGTCGGGAAGGGTGACGGACTGCGCGGTCCGGCCGCTGTCCAGCGGGACGGTGATGTGCCAGAGGTTGACCGCGACGCCGTCCGGCGCGCCGCTGCTGTTGTAGCGGCTGTCGGCGTGCACCGCGGTGTCCTCGCCCAACCGCGGGGAGGAGGCCGCCCAGTCGGTGGCATTGAGCGCGAACTGGGCGCTGGTGCCGTCGGAGTAGTGCACGGTCGCGGTCGAGGTGACGTCCCCGCCGTGCGCGGAGAGCAGCACGTCCAGCCCGGAGTAGGCGCGCGCGGTCAGGTCGATGGTCTGGCCGTGCGCGGTGACGAAGTTCTTCGCGGTGCCGGAGGTGTCGGGGAAGTCGTAGGCACGGCCGGCCAGCACCCCGGTGCCGGGCGCGGGCATGTCCTCGGCCGGGTAGCTGGTGCCGGTGCCGTCGAAGTCCGCGCCGGGGCCGCCGGAGACGCTGACGCCGTCCACGTCGTACTGCCCGGACAGGTCCTGCGCGCAGTAGCCGCTGGTGCCCTGGCAGGTCGCGCTCGTCACCGACACCGGGATGGTCCGGGTCGCGGTCGGGCCGCCGGCCTGCTTGACCTTCACCGTCACCGGGTAGGTGCCGTCGGGCGTGCCGGCGGGCGCGGAGACGTGCAGCGGCACCACGTGGGTGGCCGGCAGCGACTTCGACACGACCGTGAAGCGGGCGCTCGCCGGGTCCACCTTGAGCGGCTTCGCGGCCGTCACGCTCACCGAGCCGGACACCGTGCCGGGCCCGGACAGCACCGCGGACAGGTCCACCTCGGTGGCGTCGGCGCCGGCGAGGATGCCGGGCGCGGCCGGGGTGGCGGCCGCCGCGGTGTGCCGCCGGTTGTCCTGCACGTGGTCCAGCGCCGGCGGGGCGTCGGAGGCGGCGGTGCCCCAGGACGAGGGCGAGGTGCCGAGCGTGAGCGCGATGTTCTTGCCGGCCTTGATGTCGGCGGTGGTGATGTAGGTGTGCGCCAGCTTCTTGCCGCCGAGGCTGGCGGACTGGATGTAGCGGTTGCTGTCGCTGCTTCCGGGCGCGGTGATGGTCAGCTTCCCGGTCGGGTACGCCGACCGGTCCAGGCTGAGGTCCACCCGGTCGAACAGCGGCGTGGACACGCCCCACTCGTCGGTGCCCGGCGCCATCGGGTAGATGCCGATCGCGGAGAGCACCTGCCAGGCGGACATCGTGCCGAGGTCGTCGTTGCCGGTGACGCCGTTGGGCGCGTTCGTGAACAGCGTCAGCGCGGCGTGCACCACGTCGGTGGTCTTCCACGGCTGCCCGGTGGACAGGTACGTGTACGGGGCGCTCAGGTCGGGCTCGTTCTGCGGGTTGTACTTGTCCTGGTTGTAGTAAGAGTAGGGGCCGTTGACCCACACGTCCCGCGCGGTGCCGGCCGGGTCCTTGAGCAGCTGGTCGTAGGCGAAGAACGAGTCCAGCCGGGAGTTGGCGGCGTCGGTGCCGCCGATCTGGTCGACCAGGCCGGGCAGATCCTGCGGCACCAGCCACATGTACTGCCAGGACGTGCCCTCGTGGAAGCCGACGCTGGAGGCGGGGTCGGTCGGGCCGACGAACGCACCGTCGGTGTCGCGCGCCTGGAAGAAGCCGGTCGCCGGGTTGAGGATGCTGCGGTAGTTCTGGCCGCGGGTCAGGTACTTCTTCGCGTCGGCGGTGTGCCCGAGGTCGCGTGCCATGCCGCCGAGGGCGGCGTCGGCCAGCGCGTACTCCAAGGTCGCGGACGGGCCGTGCTGGTAGTCGTCGTCACCGGGCTTGGTCTGCGGCCGGGTCGGGTCGTAGGGCACGTAGCCGCTGGCCAGGTACTCCGCGTCGGCCTGGCGGTCGGCCGACGGCGAGGAGTCGGGCGCCGCGTGGTCGACGTGCTGCTTCAGCACCCGGTACGCCTCCTCCTCATGGCCCTTCAGCAGGCCCTGCCGGTAGGCGTCCACCAGGAACGGGGTGACCGGGTCGCCGGTCATGATGTTCGTCTCGACGGTGCCGTAGCCCCAGCGCGGCAGCTGGCCGCTCTCGTCGGCCACCCGCAGCAGCGACAGCGCCATGTCCCGGGACTCGCGCGGCGCCAGCAGCGACAGCAACTGCTCCTGGGTGCGGTAGGTGTCCCACAGCGACCAGTTCTGGTAGTAGGTGATGCCGTTCGCGGCGTGCACCTTGCCGTCCCAGCCGGTGTAGCGGCCGTCCACGTCGTCGCCGACGTTCGGCGCGAGGAAGGACCGGTACAGCGACGAGTAGAAGGTGCGCTGCTGCTCGTCGGTGCCGCCGCTCACCCGGATCTGCGCGAGCCGGTCCTGCC
This sequence comes from Actinacidiphila sp. bgisy144, assembly GCF_057708105.1. Lineage (NCBI taxonomy): Bacteria > Bacillati > Actinomycetota > Actinomycetes > Kitasatosporales > Streptomycetaceae > Actinacidiphila > Actinacidiphila sp. bgisy144. The sequence goes on from NZ_JBYIRM010000035.1 coordinate 40,613, forward strand.
ACGCCTGCTGGGCGGCGTCGCGGGCGTGGTCGAAGCTGCCGCCGCCCTCGGCGGCGAGGTTCTTCGCGGCGCCGGCCGCCCCGGTCCACGACAGCGAGGTCACCGCGGTGACGCTGCGGTCCTTGGTGGTGTCGAACCGCACGTAGGCGCCGCCGCGGCCGGTGGAGGTGGACTTGGCGCTGCCCGCGGTGACGGTGGCGCCGTTCCAGGTGCCGTAGGAGGCGAAGGGCCGGTCGAAGCGGGTCTCGGTGTAGAGGGTGTACGGCTTGGTGTCCTGGCAGAAGCCGCTGCCGGTGATGGCGGTCAGGACGGTGTGGTCGTCCAGCACGGTCACGGTGCTGGAGGTCACCTTGTGCAGCGCCTGGCCGCTGTTGAGCAGGACGTTGGCCTTGTCGGTGGCCGGGAAGGTGTAGCGCTGCCAGCCGGTGCGGGTGGTCGCGGTCAGCTCGGCGGTGATGCCGGTGCCCAGCTTCACCTGGTAGGAGCCGGGCGACGCGCTCTCGTCGTCGTGGCTGAAGGGGGCCGCGTACACCGCGTCGTCGGTGCTGGTGATGTCGCCGGTGGTGGGCAGCACCGGCAGGTCGCCGCCGAGGCCGCAGCCGACGCCGGACAGGTGCACCGAGCTGAAGCCGAGGATGTGGTTCTGGTTGTAGTCGTAGCCGGTGTTGTGGCCGGTGTCCGGGGAGAGCTGGACCATGCCGAAGGGCACGGCCGCGCCGGGGTAGGTGTTGCCGTCGTCCTGGCTGCCGATGAACGGGTTCACCAGGTGGGTCAGGTCGCCGCCCGCGCTCGTGCTCGCGGTGCCGGCCGACGCCGCCTGGGCCGGGAGGGCCGCCGCGCAGGCCGCGGCGAGCGCGAACACCATCGCGGTGGCCGCTCTTCGCAGCCGCGTCCGTCGGGTCATCGTGTACTCCACTTCTCTGACAACGTTGTCAGCTCTCCATACAGGCCGAGCCTGAGTGAATCCGCGGCGCGGGGCATGCCAAGAATGACTGGAATCCTGGCGACGAAGGGGCGCCGCGTCAAGCGTTCGGGGCCTGACGGGGCTTCAGGAAGGGGGTGTGGGGGTGGCGTCGATAGCGTTTCAGGTCCTCCTGTGAAGGGTTTTCGGCCCTGTTGGGGGGTGGCGGCAGAGCCGTTGGGGAGCGGGGGTTGTGGGGGCCGGGGGTAGGGAAGGGCGGGGGCGCGGGAGGCGCGGCGGCGCGGAAGGCCCAAGGTGCGGGGGCGCCGGAGGCCGCAACTCGGGTCTCCCCGGGGCGCCCTGGGTCTCCCCTGGCCTCCCCGGAGTCGAGGGGGCCGTTTCCCGGACGCCGTCGAGCGGCCGTGGCATGATCGTGAGGCATGGAGCACTTCACCCGCCCCGACGGCGCACCGCCCGTCAACGGCTACAGCCACGCGGTCGCCTTCTCCGGCACGATGGTCGCCGTATCGGGCCAGGTCCCGGCGGACGGCGACGGCAATCCGGTCGGCAAGGGGGACGCCGAGGCGCAGGTCCGGCAGGTCTACGCGAACCTGGCCACCGCGCTGGAGGCGGCGGGCTCCGGCCTGGAGCACGTGGTCAAACTGACGGTCTACCTCACCGACCTGGCCGACCTGGCCGCGTTCCGCAAGGTCCGGGACGAGCACCAGAACGCGGAACACCCGCCCGCCTCCTCCCTGGTGAAGGTCGCCGGCCTGGTGCACCCGGACTTCCGGGTCGAGATCGACGCGCTGGCCGTCGTACCGGGCACGGCCTGACGGACCGTATCCCCGGGCCGCGCCGCGGGGTTCGCCGCGGCCGCACCTGCGCGGAGGGGCTCGCGGGGGGCGCCGCACAGGACCGGGGCGTCGTAGGCCCGGCGGCGACCTAGCAGCGGCTTCCTACGACGCGGCCTTCCGCTCCTCGGCCGTGAGTCCGCGAAGTGCCCACAGCCCGTACAGGCCCAGCAGCGGTTTGCCGAGCAGCCACTCACCGGGTCGGTAGTCATCCGCCCGCACGAGCCGCTCGGCGAGATCGGGGCGCCGGCGTCGCAGATACGCCCGCGCCTTGAGCGCGTGCGCCGGCTGGGAGACGATCTTGATGCGGTCGACATCCTCCAGCAGCGGGATCACTTTCGTGATGTTCTCCCAGGTCGTCGTGCTCCGGTCTTCGAGGAGCACCGTGCCGTCGAACCCGAGCACCGAGGTCGCGTAGTCGGCCATCAACTGGGCCTCGGCGGTGGGGCCGACGGCCGCACCACCGCTGAAGATGACGCGCGTTTCCCGCGCACCGCCCGCGTCGACGGAGCGAATTCCGGCGCGAACGCGCCAGCGGTTGACGAAGTTCGCCGTCGGCCGCCGGTTCCGGTAACCCAGCACGACCACGGCTTCGGCCCCGCCCCCGCCCCCGCCGACCCCCACCAGGGCCCGCGACCAGCGGCAGTTCACCCACTCACCCCAAGCCAGCACCGCAGCGGCCCCGCCCAGCGCGAGCCCCGTCCTCCCTCGCATGTGCCGACTCTAGTACTCCAGCCCGTAGATCAAGGTCTTCGTAGTGGGGGTCTGCCGGGCGACGGCAGCGGTCGGCCTGGGCTGGCTGGCTGAGGCGAGTTGGCGCGAGAGGAGTTCGCCGAGCCGCCCGGCGACCCCACCAACTCGTCGCCGTCCCCGACATCCGCCAGGGTCGACGGCTGAACCCGCTCCAGCAACATCGCGGACCGCTCGTCGTCGCGCTCACCATCGGGACACCCTGGCGTTCGCAGATCCGGAGGATCTTGTGGGTGCGGGCGGCTGTCAGGTCGTGGGTCCGACCCGGCACTGCCGGCGACAGCCAGAGGATCTCCCCGGCCTGGTCGGCGACGACCTGCACGTTCACCCCATGCCGTCGGTGTTTCGAGGAGTAGTCCGCCTTGCCGTCGTGGACGCGATCACACTCTGCGAGGGTGCCGTCCAGGAGGACGCAATCCGGGTCCCTCTCGCGCAGCGTCTTCAGCAGGCCCGGTGCCTACTCGGCGAGCAGGGTGGCGACCGCGGCGACGTAGGCGTGGGTGGTGCCGACGGATATCCCGAAGACTCTGGCGATCCGGGCGAGAGTCTCGTGACGACGCAGGTACACGAGTGCGACCAGGGCACGTTCGTGCGGCGGGACTTTGAATCAGCCCTGGGTACTACGACTGCCAGGGCGCGGCACGGTCAGTTGGCGCCCCCTTTGCTCTGTTAATCTGACGGAACTTCTCAAATATCTCCGTGCCTGGCCCCGCCGCATGTATCCCGATTTCCGACCAAGGGATATCACTGAACTCGACGAAAGACAGATTGCCCAGCTGATCGTTTACTTCAATGTTGGCCACTTGTAGGGCCGGAACGCGGAACGGTGCGAAGCGATCGAATCCGTACACGCTGATGTCAATGCCGAGCAGACGCAGATCGTCAGAGGCGTAGGTTTCTGCGTCGACCAGGTAGAGGTGGTCGTACGGCAGATCATGGCCTGTATCGGGGGCGGCGGCGAGTACCGCATCAGGCAGTATTTCTTGATACTCGGCCTGGTCGATCAGGGTGATGTGTGAAATAGCCTGCTCGTAGTCGGAAACTTTCTGTGAGTCCTCGGTGTAGGTGATGGGCGTTTCCATGGCTTGCATCAAAAGCGCCCAGCCGGCAGCATCGTTGAATTCGGTCCGGATGACAGGGGCGGTCTCAGTTCGGGGCAGGTGCACCGATCGCCGGTTATGATCCACGCCCCCACTCTACGGGCGTGCAGTGCGACCGTAAAGGGAATTGACTATTTGCTCAACATTGAGCGTTTTCAGCGTTGCTTCCTGGGCGTACGGATGGCCGTTGCGAAGGTAGGCGAGGGTGAGCAGAGCTTGCCGCCCCGGGCTCAGACGCCTCCACCGAGTGCCGAGCTCCCGGCGGTGCTGGCGGAGCCTGGCGGACAAGAAGCGAAGGGAAGAGCTGGACACGTCGACGCCCGACGGGTAGACAAGCACACGAAGCCCCTGGTGGAGACGGATTTCTTGGTCGAAAACCCATCTACCAGGGGCTTCACCTGTCTGCCAGCCCAACTGACCTGCTCAGATGCCAGGTTGGAAAGGGCTCAGTGTCGGATTCGATGTTGTCGGGCCCGCGCCGACTTGCGGTTACCGCGTCGCGGTGGCCAGTGCCGCGCGGATGGCGTCCTCGCTGACCGGCCGGCCCTTCTCGTTCGAAGCCGGCCCGTACGGAGTCCCCCACACCGGCGTGTCCGTCGCCTGCCGCCAGCTGTCGGCCAGCGGTCCCGCGTCCACCACGCTGTACCCGATGGATTCGATGAATTCGGTCACCGCCGCCTTCGCCGGCGCGCAGTCCCCGGCGATCGGCAGGTAGGAGCGGTCGGCCGCCCCCGCCGGGCGGGCGAGTGACAGCAGGTGCTTGAAGAAGATGTTGTTGAACGCTTTCACGAGCATGGCGTCCGGGATGTACCGCAGAAGCAGCTCGCTCGAGGTCAGCGACTTGCTGTCGAGCTCGGGGATATGCCCGTCACGCTCGGGGCCGTAGTTGCACGTGTCGATGACCGTCTTCCCGGCCAGTGGCGCGGCAGGCACGTTGGGGAAGGCCTTGACCGGCACCGAGACCACGACGATGTCACCGGCCGCCGCGGCCTCCCCGCTCGTCGCCGCGGACGCCCGCGGCCCCAGTTCCGCGGCCGTGTCCGCGAGCGTTTCGGGACCGCGCGAGTTGCTGAGCACGACCTGGTGCCCGGCCTCGACGGCGAGCCGCGCGATCGTACTGCCGATGTATCCGCTTCCGATGAATCCCACCGTCGTCATATTCTCAGCATCCCTCCAGAAGAGCCGAACCCTTGTTATTTTCCGGCTCGTTGCGATTCGCGTACCCGCCGTCAGCCGGCGGAGAAGTAATGTCCGTTGTCCAAATCGGCGAGCAGGCTGGGTTGAGCGGGTTCCCAGCCCAGGGTCCGGCGGGTGATGTGGTTGGACGCCGGGTAGTTCTGCGTGACGATGTTCGCGAGGAACCCGAAATATCCTGGCACCATCAGGACGTCCGCGGGAATGCTCACGGCGGGCAGGCCCAGACGGCCCCCGATGGCCTCGGCGATCTCGCGGAACGGGATGGCCCCGTCCCCGACCGCGTGCCAGTACTTGCCGGCGGGCCCCTTCTCCAGCGCCAAGCGGAACAAGGAGGCGACGTCGCGGATGTGCACGGCGTTCCACAGGTTCGCGCCGTCGCCGGGGTAGCCGACGACGCCCTTCTCCTTCGCGAGCGCGATCAGCGTGGGGAGGAAGCCGGTACGGTCGGTCGTGCTGTGCGCGATGTTGGCAATCCGCACGACCGAAGACCGCACTCCCCGCTCGGCGAGGCCGATTACGGCGGTTTCCACGACGTTACGAACCCGCAGGGTGCCCTTGTACTCATCGCCGCCGGGAAGGGCCGGGTCCTCCTCGGTGGCCGGCCGGCCCAGGTGCTGCCCGGGCGAGCCGATGCTCCCCGCTGCGACCAGCGGCTTTCCGGTTCCCGCCAGTGCCTCGCCGTACGCGAGCATGACCGGGAGCTCCGCGGCGGCCACGGCGTCGATCCCGCCGGACGGAAGCAGGTCCTGCCTGTGCGCGACGTGGATGACACCGTCGGAGTCCGCGGCCGCCTCCTTGAGCCCGTCGAGATCCTGGAGGTCGCCGCGGCGCACCTTCGCGCCGAGCGCGGACAGCGCCGCCGCTGCTGTGTCCGATCGGGCCAGGCCGGTGACCTCGTGCCCGGCGGCGATGAGCTCGGGGACGATGTACGAACCGGAATGGCCGGTCCCGCCAGTGACGAAAACGCGCATGCTACTGGTCCTTGTGATTGATATATCGATAGGGCGCGAGAAGTGGTGGTGCGGGCGCGCTCAGGCAGACGTGTTGACGCCGAGGGTGAAGTCGAAGCTCCCCACGCCATTGCGGCCCAGGCCGATCATCACCAGGCCCGTTCCCTCCAGCCAGCGCGCCATGGCCAGGGGGCCGGTGTCCATCGGCTTCAACCCGAGGCTCTTGATGAACGCCGACACCGTCGCCTTGGCCTCGGCGTCGTCGCCGGCGATGAGCACGTCCAGCGGGCTGCCCTGCGCCAGCATGTGGCCGAAGACGGTGTTGAACGCCTTCACGACGTGCGCGCCGGCCGGGGCGGCCTTCGCGATCTCCTGGGCGCCGGAAGTGCCGTCGGGGGTGACAAGGCCCTGGGAATCCGGGGAGACGGGGTTGGTGATGTCGATGATGACCTTGCCCTGTAGTGCGTCCCCGTACTCGCTCACCACCGCCACCGCGCTGGCGTACGGCACGGCAAGGACAACGATGTCCCCGGCCGGGGAGGCGCCGGCTGTCCCGACAGTGGCGCCGCCGAGCGCTGCGGCCGTTTCCTTGGCTTTGACCGGGTCGCGGCCGATGATCTCGACGGCGTTGCCGCCGGCGAGCGCCCGGTCGGCCAGGGCGCCGGCCATGTTCCCCAGACCGATAATGCTGATGCTGCTCACTGGTGTGCCTGCTTTCTGAAGCCGGATAAAACGCGATGGACGCCACTCAGTTCCCGATACGACCATTCCGAGCCTGCGCCCTGCTACCAATCCCCCGTATCGAATTCTTGTGCCGAATTCGCTTCGCCCCCCATTGGGTACGTATTCAGGCTGCCATTGGCCTGAGTAGGTGTCCAATACTTCCTTCAGTCGGGGTGATACCTTGGAGGCATCACCGGACCGGGAGGGCGCCATGGATCTGGATCTGCGCAAACTGCGCTACTTCGTCGCCGTGGCCGACCAGTTGCACTTCGGCCGCGCCGCCGATGAACTCCATATCGCGCAGCCGGTGCTCAGTCGACAGATCCGCGCGCTCGAGCAGGACCTCGGCGCCTCGCTGTTCACCAGGGATCGCCACGGCGTAACGCTGACCGACGCGGGCCGACAACTGCTGACCGACGCCGGTCCGCTGCTGGCCTCCGCGCACGCCGCCCGCCGCCGGGTGACCGTGGCCGCGCGGGGCAGCCAGCGGCTGATGGTCGGCTTCCGGGCCGGCATCGCGGTCGCCCCGGCGGTACAACTGTTCGCCGCCCGGCACCCGGACGTTCTGGTGGACGTGCAGCGGATCGAATGGGACGACCAGGCCCCGATGCTGCTCGACGGCCGCATCGACGTCGGCTATGTGCGGCTGCCCATAGAGGAAGCCGGCCTGCGCGTCGCCCCGCTCTACGCCGAGCCGCGGGTGGCGGTGCTGCCCGCCGGCCACCGATTGGCCGGCAAGGAAAAAGTATCCGAGACCGACCTGGCCGGTGAGCCGCTGGTCTGGCATGCCGACCCGAGCACGCAGCCCACCAGGCGCCCGCACCCTGACGCCGGGTACCTGGCGCGCGGGGTGGACGAGACGCTCGAGCATGTCGCGGCCGGCCGGGGCATCTCGTACCTGGCCCGTTCGGCGACCGTGTTCTACTCGCATCCGGACGTCACGTATGTGCCCGTCCCGGATCTGGCGCCCGACCAGGTGTGCCTCGCGGTGGCGGCATCACGCGTCTCGCCGGTGGTCAACGACTTCTTCACCGCGGCTCAGGCGGCAGCCGAGATCACGGCAGAATGTGGGAACTATGAAATGTGGCAGCGCAGGGGCGATGCCGTTGCCGAGCACGGTTGAGCAGTTCGGGTGACAACAGCAGCGCCGACAAGGAGCACACGGCCGCTCATCCGCGCCTGACCGGCATGTCCCACGACGACCAGACGCCCGCGGCCACGCGGCGACAGCCCCCGGGACGCTTCAGTCACCGACTCAGTCACCGACGACCTCGCGCCGGGTGCATCGTCAACGGCCGCGGTGGCCTTTCCCGCGCGTCGCCCGAAGATCGTCACGAAGGCGCCCTCGTTCAGCAATCGGTCGGCGATCGCGGCGTCGCGTCGCGCGGGACGGGATCACCGCGGCGGACGGCCCGGGCAAGGCCCCGATGTGCCCTGCCGCAGGCAGCGCTTCCTGTCAGGCCCTGCGGGACCGCTGCCCCTGGGGACTGTCAGCTGCCATCGGGAAGCTGCGCAGGGTCAGCGCACTCGGCGGGGGCAGCGGTTCGCCGGCCGGGTCGGCGCGGAACGACTGGAGCACATACGCCACCAGGCGCCGGGACGCCGCACCGTCATCCGGTAGCGCGGTCACCAGACCGCAGTGCGCCAACAGGACCACGGCGAGGTCGGACGGGTGGAAATCGGCCCGCAGCGCGCCCGACGCCTGGGCCCTGCGTACCAGGGTCGTGAAGTCCCGCTCGGCGCGTTGCCGGTACTGCGCGTGTTCCGACGTGCTGTCCGGGAAGGCCGCGACGAACGCGGCCGGGAACCCGCGTTCCTCCCGTTGCAGGGCGCAGACCGTCTCGACCAGGTGCTGGAAGCCCTGCCACGGGTCGGGGGCGGCCAGCGCCTCGGTGAGCGCCCGCGCGCAGGTCTCCATCTGCTGCGCGAACGCGCCTCTCACCAGGGCGTCCCGGGTCGGGAAATGCCGGTACAGCGTCGCCACGCCGACCCCGGCCCGCCGGGCCACGGTCGCCATCGGGGCGTCGATCCCGTGCTCGGCGAAGACCGCACGGGCGGCGACGAGGACCCGCTCCCGGTTGCGCCGGGCGTCCGCCCGCACCCCGTCCCGGGCTGTGATCCGAGAGGATTCCGCCATCACTGTCTCTCGCTTCCGGTCCAAGCGGACGATTGCGTCCACTTGAGAGCTTACGGTCGGTGCCACATCCCCGTACGGCCCCCGGCGGCAAAGGCAGAACGATGACCGACCGCATGATGAAGGCAGTGCTCTACGACCGCTACGGCGGCCCCGACGTGCTCTACACGGGGCGCGTGCCCATCCCTGAGCCGGCCCCCGGGGAGGTCCTGGTGAAGGTGCGCGCGTTCAGCGTCAACGGCGGCGAACTGGCGGTCCGCGCCGGCCGCCTCCGCCTCCTGAGCGGCCGGAAGTTCCCCAAGCGCGTCGGCCTGGACTTCACCGGCGAGGCCGCCGCGATGGGGGCCGGGGTCACACGGTTCGCGGCCGGCGACCGCGTATGGGGGGTCTTGGGCCGCGCCTCCGGGTTCGGCAGCGCCGCCGAGTACGTGACCGTACCCGCCGAGCGGGTCGGCCGGGTCCCCGACGGCCTTGACCTGGTGGATGCCGCCGCGCTGCCGGTGGCCACCACGGCCGTCACCGCGCTGCGGGACAAAGCCCGGCTGCGCCCCGGCGAACGGCTCCTAGTCCGGGGCGGGGCGGGCGGTGTCGGCAACGCCGCCGTCCAGCTCGGACGGGCGTACGGCGCAGAGGTCACGGCGCTGGCCCGCGCAGCCAACCTCGACTTCGTCCGCGGGCTCGGCGCGCACAAGGCCGTCGACCACCGGACCGTGCGGCCGGCGGAGTTGGGCCGCTTCGACGTGGTCGTGGACACCGCGGGGACCGACCTGGGGGCCTTCCGGCGGCTGCTGAATCCCGGCGGGCGCATGGTCACCATCGCCTTCGACCTGGAACGGCCCGCCGCGTCGCTCGGCTACCTCGCGGCCAGCACGGTCCACGGACACGGCCGGGTGCGCTTCTTCAGCGGCAACCCCACGCAGGCGGACTTCGACGACCTCGCCCGCCATGTGGTCGAGGGCAGGCTGCGCCCCGCGGTGGACACGGTCTTCCCCCTGGAGGAGACGGCAGCGGCACACCAGGCGCTGGAGGCGGGCGGCGTCCAGGGCAAGTACGTGGTCAGGGTCGCGTAGGGCGATTTACGGGCCCGCGGTCCCCACGACGGGTTCGGACCGCGGCGGGCCCCCGCTTGTGGGCCCCGGCCCCGTGCTCAGGCGCGGCCCGAGGGGAGGAGCGGTGCGAAGTCCGCTGACAGGTCGGCGGTCACCTTGTCCATCAGCTCCGGGGACAGCGCGCCGTCCAGCACCTCCAGGACGGCGCCCGTGTCGCGCAGCGCCGCGTCGTCCGGCACGCCGGCCCGCCCCGCCACCCGTCCGGCGAAGACCGGCAGGTCGAACTTCTCCCCCGAGCCGCGGTCGCGCCCTTCCCCGACCGCGTCCTGCGCGGCCGTCCGCAGGCAGACCGCCAGGTCGGGCGGCAGTTGCGCGGCGACGTGCCGGGCCAGTCCCGGGGAGACGCGTTCGCCGAGGGTGCGCAGGACCGCCGTGGCCGCGCGTTCGGCGGACCCCCGGTCCGGCAGCTGGGCGAGCGCCTGCACCTTGCCGATGATCTGGTCGTGCTGCATCGATCCTCCCTCGGTCGCCGGGTGCGGGCCCTGCGCCGATCCGCAGGGCGTACGGGCACCCGCGGTGCCGACCCGCACGGGGGGCACGGACCGGACGTACGTACACCCTGCGGGTACCCATACCGCGGGGACCTATCACGCGCGTACCGACGGTCCCGCCGGGGCGACCCGCGCGCACCGGGCGAAGTCGCGTGTCCCGGCGCCGGGCGGAGGTACCCGCAGGGGGTACGGGGCCGGCCCCCGCCGGTGCCGCGGGTGGGGTCGTACGGCCCGGACCCGCGCCGCATGGCCGCACAGGTCGCCCGGACCGGCCCCGCCGGCGGCTGGTGGAGCCTGGCGGACCCGCGCCTGGGGCGCTGACCGCCGCGCGGTCGTTGCCCGCCCGCGCGGGGTGCAGCAAGCTGTCCACCCCGGGGGCGCCCTGCTCCCGGGGCGGACACGGCCCAACCGGCGCGAGGGGACACGACGTTGATCTGGCACGACCTGTGGAACATGCAGATCCCGGCCTCGGAGAAGGTCCTGCGCACCGTGCTGGTCTACATCGGGCTGGCGGTGCTGCTGCGGGTCGCCGGCAAGCGCGACCTCGCCCAGCTCAACAGCTTCGACCTGGTCGTGATGCTGCTGCTGTCCAACGTGGTGCAGAACGCGGTCATCGGCAGCGACAACAGCCTCGCGGGCGGCCTGCTCGGCGCGGTCGTCCTGGTCGCGCTCAACTCCCTCATGGTCCGTCTGGTCAACCGCTTCCCGCGGCTGGTCCGGATCTTCGAGGGACGCTCCACCGCGCTGATCCGCGACGGCCAGGTGATCTCGAAGTCCCTGCACCGGCTCGGGCTGCGCCGGGCCGACGTCGTGGCCGCCTGCCGCCGTCAGGGCGCCGACGACATCGGCGAGATCACCGACGCCACCCTCTCTCCCGGCGGCGCGCTGGTGGTCACGCTCGACAAGAAGTACCGCGACGCCACGATCGACGACGTGCGGCGCGAGAACGATCTGCTGCTCACCCGGATAAGGGCCGAACTCACCGCGTTCGAGGCCCGGATCACCACCCAGGGCTCCTAAGGCCGCGCCATGCGCGGCGGGTTCGCTCGACCGACTCGGCCGACTCGGCCCACTCGGCCGACCTGGGGCCCCGCCGCGGCGAAGGCCGTGCTTCCGCGACGCGGGTGGGTGATCGGAAAGCGGCTCGCGGGTCGAGCGGGCGCGAGGGGTCTGGTATCACTGGGGCATGCAGGAAGAGACCGCATGCTCCGCGATCGACACGTTCATCTCGGCGTTCAACGCCTCGGACGACAACTATGTGGCGGACCTGCTGTCCCAGGCCCTGACCTCGGACGTGGTCTTCTGGGGGCCGTTGGGTCGCAGCGAGGGGATCGAGGCGGTCGAGCGGTTCGTGCTGGACATCCGGCGCCACCCGGCGGGGACCGGCACGATGGTGCGCTGCTCGGCGGTGGACATGCCGGACGAATGGGCCCGGTACCAGTGGGTCTTCACCACGCCTGACGGAGGCCCGCGGCTGGCGGGAACGGACGTCGTCCATCTGCGGCGCAGCCTCATCGACCAGGTCATCGTCTTCGCGGGCGAGATCGAGACGTTCGCCTCCTGAACCGTCCCTCGGCCGGGGTCCTTTCGGAGCCGACCCGGAGAACGCCTCGCCGATTACGCCCGAAAGGTGGGTTTGCCGGCAAGACCGGCTGTGGCGGCCCGGAATGACAGCGACATATGCAACCCTCGGCATGGAGGCCATTCCCGCGATCCCCAGGGAACCATGCGATAAGCGGCCGCAGTTGGCGGCGGGACCCACTGGGGAACACGGGAAGCCCTCAGCGGCTCATCGGTGGGCGCCGCGATGCCTTCTTGCGTCGGTTCGCCGGCCCGAACCCGGATTTCGGGCTGGTTCCCTTTTGCCAGTGGCAGCAGTGCCCCTTCGACAGTCGCGAAACCGCCATCCGTTCCGGCGGCCGGTGGAATCTGCCATCGGGCTGTTCGGCCCGTAATCGGGGTGCGGCCACCCCAGACGCGACAAGGGGCATCAATGACGTCTTACGACGATACGGATTCGGTGATCTTCCCCGCCGGTGCCGCGACGCAGACCAGCGCCGCAGAGGCGGCGCAAGGCGAGTGGGATGCCGTTGTCGTCGGTGGCGGCATGGCAGGTTCCATCGTCGCCGAGCAGTTGGGCCAGGCGGGCTACCGGGTGGTGATCCTGGAAGCCGGCCCCGGCAAGGACCTGGACCTCGCCGAGTACGAGTCGTACCTGTCGCGGTTCTACGGCGCGGTCGTCAAGGACAACCAGTCTCCGTACCCGTTCAACCCGAACGCCCGGATGCCCAGGAGCACCGACACCATGCCGGTGGGGCCGGAGACGCCCCAGGACGAGTTCTACCTCGTGCAGGAGGACCCGTACTGCACGGACACCACCTTCACCCGGGTCCTCGGCGGCACCTCCATGCACTGGGAGGGGAAGGCGCTGCGCATGCTGCCCGAGGACTTCGACCTGCGCACCAAGTACGGCCAGGGCCTCAACTGGCCGCTCAGCTACGACGACCTGGAACCGTACTACCGGCAGGCCGAGGCCGAACTGGGCGTCGCCGCCGAAGTCGAGGACCAGGCCTACCTGGGGATGCACTTCCCGAAGGGATACGTGTTCCCGATGCACCGCATGCCGCTGTCCTATCTCGACCAGACGGTCGCCCGGGGTGTGGACGGCATGCGGGTCACTCTGGCGGACGACGAGTACGCCCTGCGGGTGCGGAGCTTTCCCCAGGCCCGCAACGGCGTGCCGAACCCGGCGTACGACGGCGGCAAGGGCTTCGTCCCGGTCGGCGCGGTGAGCACGAACCAGGTGGAAGAGGGCGAGCGCTGCCAGGGCAACACCAACTGCGTGCCGATCTGCCCCGTGCAGGCCAAGTACCACGCGGGCAAGACGCTGGCCAAGGCGCTCCGCAAGGGCAACGTCACGATCGTGACGCAGGCCGTCGCCTCCAAGGTCGAGGTCGACGGGGATGACCAGCGGGTCACCGGGATCACCATCAAGAACTACGACGCGCTCGATTCCGGGGAGTACACGGAGTACACGGTGAAGGGCGCCGTCTACATCCTGTGCGCGCACGCCATCGAGAACGCCCGGCTCATGCTCGCCTCCGACATGCAGCGGATGAGCCGCAGCAAGCTGATCGGCCGCAACCTGATGGACCACGCGTACCTGCTGTCCTGGGGCCTGCTGCCCAAGCCCGCCGGCACCATGCGGGGCACCTCCTGCACCGGTGGGATCACCGACCTGCGCGGCGGGCGGTTCCGCGGCACCCAGGCCGGCTTCGGCGTGGACATCCACAACGACGGCTGGGGCTGGGCGACCGGCTCGCCCTACACGGACCTGGTCGAGTTCGTGGACCAACGGGGCCTGCGCGGGGCGGAGTTGCGCAGGACCCTCGGGGACCGGATCTCCCGGCAGCTGCTGCTGGCCTTCATGATCGACCTGCTGCCCGACAGGAACAACACGGTCACCGTGGACGAACGGTACAAGGACGCCATCGGCAACCTGAAGCCGGTCGTGTCGTTCACGATCCCGCCCTACACCATGCGGGGCGCCGCGTTCGCCCGCAAGCTCGCGACCGACATCTTCGACAAGCTCGGCGCCGAGGACCGGACCGTCTACCACAAGGACCGCTACAGCGCCGTCGAGCACGAGGGCCAGTGGTACAACATCGTGGGCGGCAACCACCTGGCAGGCACCCACATCATGGGGACCGACCCGGCGAACTCCGTGGTCGACCACACCCAGCACTCGTGGGACCACGACAACCTCTACCTGGTCGGACCCGGCAGCCTGCCCTCGATCGGGACGTCCAACATCAGCCTGACCATGGCGGCGCTCGCCTTCCGCAGCGCGGGCCACATCGTCAGGTACCTGCGTGCCGCGAAGGCGCCGGCCGTCGTCGGCAGCCGGACGGCTCGCTGACCGGCGTACCGGACGCGGTACCGCGTACCACCCACCCACCGCCCACGATCGGGGGAACATGTCCGTTCCAGAACCAGAGCCTGCTCCAGAGCCCAAGATCCAGACCATCGAGGAGCTGCGCAGGTACCTCCACGACGGGCTCCAGTTGGAGCACGCGACGCTGCCGCCCTACCTGACCGCGCTCTACTCGCTGCATCCAGGGAAGAACTCGGACGCCTGGCACGTCATCAGGGTCGTGGCCGTCGAGGAGATGCTGCACCTCACCCTGGTCGCGAACGTCCTGAACGCCGTGGGCGGGACACCGGACCTCACCAGGACGAACTTCGTACCGGACTACCCGTCATACCTGCCGTGCGGTCCCGACTACTTCAAGGTGCACCTCCGGCCCTTCTCGCCCGAGGCGCTCGACACGTTCCTGAAGATCGAGAAGCCCGCGCAGGCACCGACCGAGGAGGACAGGTTCGTCCCGGTGGACTGGGCGGCCCTCGGGCTGACGTCCGACGGAGCGGCGCCACCGGCGGCGAAACTGGCGGAGCTCGAGGAGTCCGGGACGGTCCTCGGCCTCGTCCCCGGAGAACCCACCACGCGTTTCCTGAGCATCGGTGAGTTCTACGAGGAGATCATCCGGGGCATCAACCACCTGGAGGACCAGGCCCGTAAGGCAGGGAAGACGATTTTCACCGGCGACCCCGCTCGCCAGGTGACTCCCGAGTACTTCTACTCCGGTGGCGGCGACGTGATCGTGGTGACCGGCCGCGACACCGCGGTCGCGGCGCTCACCCTCGTCGCGGAGCAGGGCGAAGGGCTGTACGGCGGCATCTACGACAGCCAGGACGAGATCGCCCACTACTACCGGTTCCAGCAGCTGGAACTGGGGAGGTACTACCAGAAGGGCGATGATCCGGGCGATCCTTCCGGCCCGGAGGTGAACGTCGACTGGGATGCCGTCTATCCGGTGAAGCCGGACATCAAGCTGGCGGACCTCACGGATGACCCGCAGATCCACGCGGCGGCCACGGAGTTCAACCAGAGCTACGCCACCTTCCTGACCAACGTCAATCTGGCCTACAACGGCCAGCCCGACCTTCTGCTGAAGGCGGTCTGGGAGATGTTCCGCATCCGCGACAGCATGAACCGGCTCATCCGCAATCCGCTCACCGGGCATCCGGGGGCGAATGCCGGCCCGACATTCGAGCTGTAAGACCGTCGACGGAGGTGGGAATCATGACGCAAGGAACGAACGCGGAAGAGAAGCTGCGCGCGTTTGTGAAGTTCTCTGCCGCTGCGACCGGGTTCAGCGAGTTCGACCTGTGGGGAACCGGTCAGGCGGAGGTGTACTACGAGACGGCGGTGGAGCAGGAAGGGCAGGATGCGATCGAGAAGGCGATGACTTCCGATCCGTCTGCCACCCCCGCCGATCCGGTGGTGGGAAGCATCGTCAAGCTCTGGTACGTCGGTGTCTGGTACGGCCCGGAACTGGCGGGGCGCATGGACGTTGCGGCCTGGACGGCGCCCGGGCGGAGCGGAGCGAAGCCCGCCGTCCCGGATGGCAGCGAGCCCGCGGAGGGACGCGTACCCCTGTTCGTCGTCTCCCCCGACGCCTACACCGAGGGCCTGTTGTGGCGCGCCATCGGCGCCCACCCATCCGGCGCGAAGGCGCCGGGCTACGGCTCGTGGGCCACTCCGCCCACGTTCGAGGACCGCCAGAAGGAGGAAGTGTGACGACCAGCATCATCCCGAACCTGGGCCGCGACAAGGTGTCACTCGGCGTGACGCCGACGCTGTGGTGGAACGACGACTTCCCGCTGATCGACATCGGGGTCCCGTTCGAGCAGTGCGTGAGCGAGATGGCGCTCGCGGGATTCCAGGGTTGCAGCATCGGCCACAAGTACCCGACCGACGCCGCCGTGTTGAAGAAAGCGCTGGAGCTGCGCGGCCTGAAGGTCTCCGAGCCGTGGGTGAGCACCTACTTCACCATCGGCGAGAAGGACCGGACCGTCGAGAACTTCAGGAGGCAGCTGAAGTTCCTCGAAGAAGTGGGCGGTCGGGACATCGTGGTCGCGGAGTTCGGGCAGTCGTCGCACCTCCAGCCCATTCCGGTATTCAAGCACCGCCCCGAGTTCTCCGACCAGGAATGGCACCTCCTGACCAGCGGGCTCGACGAGATCGGGAAGCTGGCCGCGGACAGGGGGATGCGGCTGTGCTACCACCACCACATGGGCACCGGCGTGCAGTCGGCCGAGGACATCGACAGGCTGATGGCGGGCACCAGCGCGGAGTACGTGCATCTGCTGTTCGACACCGGGCATCTCCGGTTCGCCGGCGACGACCCGCTCACGGCCGTGGAGAAGCACAAGCAGCGGATCAAGCACGTTCACCTCAAGAACGTCCGCCAGCCCGTGGCCGACAAGGTGCGGAGCGACCACCTGTCCTTCGAGGAGGGAATCCGCCAGGGCCTCTTCACCGTGCCCGGAGACCCGGAGGGCGCGATCGACTTCAGGCCCGTCCTCTCGGCGCTGGCCGAAGCCGACTACGAGGGATGGCTGGTGGTCGAGGCCGAGCAGGACCCGGCGACGGCGGAACCGCTGAAGTACGCCACGATGGCCCGCCGCTACCTCCGCGAAGTCCTGGGATGGTGAGAGGGACCCGGTTCAGGTGTCCGGGTCGACGTCGGGGTGCGTGAACCGCACGGGCTTGCCCAGCGGACGACCCCCGGGAGGTCGAGCCGCCTTTTCGCATCGGCAAGTGCCTCCTCGGGGGTCGGGTGCGGTCCGGCCCGACCGGTCGCGGCGACCACTTCTCGCGTGATGTCCCCGACCGGCTGTGCGTCCGCGTGGTCCATGGGGACAGCGTGACAGGGCGCGGCCCCCCGCGCGATCCGATATCGATCGGCCCCCGTGGAGCGGCTCAGCCGTGATCGGGCAGCGACTCCGTCCAGCGCGCGACCTGGGCGTGCAGGGCCGCAGGGTCGAGGGAACGGCCGTCCGCGTTGTCCGCCCGGATCTCCGTCACCGGGATGCCCGCCTCCCGCAGGGCACGTGTGGTGAACCAACTGCTGCGGCTGTCGGGGCTGATGAGGTGGACCACGCCGTCGACCCGGTGCGCACGGGCTTCCTTCACGTACCACTCCACCGACCACGGCGGTGTGTACATCTGGTCGCGGAAGGCGCAGAACCTGGCCGCCAGGGCGCGCAGCGGGTCGTCGCCGTAGCGGGCGTAGGCGTCGGCGGCGAGGGCGAGGTACATGGACCAGACGAACACCGCGCCGTGCGACTGCTCGAAGGAACGGTAGAAGTCCATGTCGAACCAGAGGCCGCGTCCGATCCACATCAGCCGGCGCCGCTCCCGCGGGACGACCGCGCGCCCCTGGGACACGAGCGCACTGACCTCGTAGTAGAGGGATTCGGCCGCCGAGGTCGCCCACGGTGTGCCGCGGTGCCACTGCGGGATCATCACCGCCGGGATGACGTCGTTGACCGGGACAGGGCACTGCGGGGCGGAGGCCAGCAGGTCCCGGGTCCTGCGGTTCCACTCGGCCTGCTCGTTGGACAGCGCCATGATCCGAGCGAGGCGTTCGGTACTGAAGCGTGCTCCGGTGAGCTGTTCGAGCCGGGGGACGAGCACCCGGAGTTCCTGGTGGAGCAGATCGATGCGCGGGGAGCCGATGGCCGTCTCCCAGTCGTGGCGCATCAACTCCCACCAGTTCGCCGGCACGGTCTCCGCCGCGGCGCCCTCCAGCGGGAGGAAGGGCACGCCCAGTTCGCTCTCCCACAGCTGGAACATGCGGTGCATGGTGTCGCCCGTGCAGTCCGCGAGGACGACCGACGGCAGCGGCAGCCCGCCCCAGGGCGCGTCGTCGCCGCGCGGGGACAGCGCCTCGGCCAGGGGCAGGGCGCTGTACTGCTCGACGTCGTCGGGCAGCCCGCGCTCGCGCAGCGCCTCCAGGTACCGGCCCGACATCCGCTTGGCGGAGATGATGGACGCCCACCACTGGTTGACGACGTACGGGACGTCCATGGCGCGCAGCAGTTCCTGCGGGAAGTCGGCGTTGACGAGGGCCAGCGGGCGCCCCCGCTCCGTCTGGCCCCGCAGGCTCGCGAACCATTTGCGCTGGTGGCGCAGCGCGTCCCCGGCCGCTTCGAGGCGCGGGCCGGTTCCCCTGCGGGTGGGTGTGCGGTCGGTCATGGTGTCGTCTGCGCTTCCTGCGTGAGGAGCCGGCGGCTCAGTTCGGGCAGGTCGATGCCGGCGTAGGGCTGGTCGCGCAGGAGCGTGGTGGGCACTCCCGCCGCTGCCGCGCGTGCGGGCTCGCCCCACCGGTGGGCGTCGTCGTACCGGCGGCAGTAGGTGAGGACGTACCGCGCGCCGCTGCTGCCGACCGCGTCGCGGAGGGCGGATGCCGTCTGCCGCGGGGGCCGGGCCGTGGCCGGCAGCACCGCGCGGGTGTAGTGGTCCGTGAGGGCCTTCAGGGTCGGTTCGCCGACGGGCGGCTGGTCGCCGCCGTCGCCCCAGTCGTGGTCCTCGCCCACCACCCGCCAGCCGTCGCCTTCGAGCGCGTCGTAGACGTCGGCGGTGTCATGGGTGCTTCCGGAGACGTACAGCGGGCGGCCCGCGGGCCGGGCGGTGGCACCGGCCAGCGCGGTGGTGAGGACGGCGGCGTACTCCCGGGCCGGCATGGCCGTGCCGGCGGCGTACCACCGCAGCGCCTCGCCTCCCGGCAGAAGGCCGGCGCGGCGGCGGCGCAGCTCGGTGCGCGCGGCCCGTGCGGCGTCGTGGTCGGCGACCGCCTCCGCCAGTTCGGCCGCGTCGACAGCGCGTCCCCGCCAGGCCGCCAACTGGTCGGCGAAGCGGCGCAGACGGCCCAGGTTGTAGCGCCGGGTGGGCTCCCCGGGCAGGTGGAGCAGATCGACGAAGTGGACCGGGGGGAGGGTCTGCGCCCCGATCCGGCGCAACTCCCTGAGCGTGTAGAACAGTTGGAGTGAGGCGTCGCAGTCGTGGGTGATGACGATCAGGTCGGGCACGGGGTCGTGGTCCCCGGGTGTGAGGATCGCCGCGAGGACGTTCACCGTCTGCGGGTCTACGGCGCCGTCCAGATAAATCCCGGCCAGGGTGGTGTCCCGCCCCGTGCGTCCGGCCAGCCGTACGGGCAGGGCACCGGCGGCGGTGATCAGTTCGACCGGGGTGTCGCAGCCGACGTAGCCGACCACCGGCCGGCCGTGCGCCGCGTGCCGCCGGGCGCTCAGTCCCCGGTCGTCGTGCGCGGCGCGCAGGGCGGCAGCCGCCCGCTGTGCCTCGGGGGGCGCCGTCATCACACCACCCCCGCCTGCCGGAGTTCGGCTATCTCCTGAACCGACAGGCCACCGATGGTCGCGAGCAACTCCTCCGTGTGCTCCCCGAGATGGGGTGCGGGAGTGTCCAGGCGGACGTCGGCGTGGGAGAAGCGGATGGGGACGCCCGGACCCATCAGGCCGGTCGGGCCGTGCTGGGGGTGGCCGAGTTCGACGACCTCCTCCCGGCGCAGCACGTCGGGGTTGCGCAGCGCGTCCGCCGGCTCCAGGACCTCGGCCGCGGGCGTGCCCTGCGCGACGAGGGCCGCGACGGCCTCGGCGCGCGGCCGGCCCTGCGACCAGGCCGCGACCATCTCGTGGAGTTCGGAGGCGTGGCGCACGCGCTGGTCGCGGGTGGCGAACCGTTCGTCGTCCATCAGCTCCGGACGGCCCATCGCCCGGAAGACGCCCCGGGCGAAGGTGTCGGTCGGCCCGCAGAGCGCGATCTGCCCGTCCTTGGCGGGGAAGATCCCGAACGGGGCAAGGCGCGGCACCGAGTTGCCGGTCCGCAGCGGCATCCCGACCTGTTCGAGGGCGTCGAAGGGCTCCGTGGACAGCAGCGAGGTCAGCGCGCCGAGCATGGAGACGTCGACATGCTGGCCCACACCGTCCTGGTCGCGCTGGACCTTGGCCGCGAGGGTGCCGATGACCGCGTACAGCGGTGCCAGCAGGTCGCCCACCGGCAGGCCGAAGCGGACCGGGTCGGCACCCGGCTCTCCGGCCGTGTACATCACCCCGCTCAGTGCCTGGATGATGGAGTCCATCGCCTTGCCCGTTCCGCCCCCGGCACCGAATCCGCTGATCGAGGTGTAGATCACGGACGGGTTGACGGCCCGCACGTCGTCGTATCCGACGCCGAGGCGGTCCGCGGTGCCGGCGGCGTAGTTCTCGACGACGATGTCCGCGTTGCGGGCCAGCCGCAGGAAGGCCGCGCGTCCCCTCGCGTCCTTCAGGTTCATGGTGATGCTCTTCTTGTTGCGTCCGCGGCCCATCATCGACACGGACATGTCGGTGTCGGAGGTCCGCCCGGTGCTCAGCCCGTGCGGCCCGTAGTAGGGCGAGTTGGTACGGGCGCTGTCGCCGCCGGTCGCGGGGTTCTCGACCTTCACGACGGTGGCACCGAGCCCGCCGAGCAGGAGTGTGGCGTAGGGCCCGGACAGGGCGGTGGTCAGGTCGAGCACCACGGTGCCCGCCAGCGGACGGCTCGGCGTACGGGCCTGGTGCGGCATGTCGGTCACCGTTGCTCTCCCTGGGTGATGGTCACGATGTCGTCGCCGCTCCAGTCGAAGCGGGTGGACAGGCCGGCCCTGCGGCTGATGTCACGGACGTAGGCGACGACCTCCTCGCCGCCCGTGGCCCGGGTCAGGGGTACCGGCCGGCCCGCGTCGTCGATGCGGCACGGCCGCAGCCGGGCGTGCACCTCCCCGTCGTCGTCGACCTCGACGCAGGCGACGACGGTGTTCCTGGACTCGGGGTGGAAGGGGTAGTAGGGCATGTCCGGGTCGGGGGCGAAGCCGTAGAGTTCGACCCGGCGCAGCGCCCATGCCCGGCGTTCCGGGCTGTCGTTGCCGTCGGCGGGGGTGAGAGCGCGGGTGACGGTCACGAAGTTGCCCAGGCCGTGGTAGATGGGGCGGCCGCGGTGGATCTCGATGCCGCGCATGATGTGCGCGTGGTGGGCGAAGACCGCGTGGGCGCCGGCGTCGATCGCGGCCTGCGCCACGGGCCGCTCGTACATGGCGAGCACCGCCGGGGTGTGCCCGATTCCCTTGTGGAGTCCGACCACCACGATGTCCGCCTGCTCCCGGGCGGCCGCGATGTCCTGGCGCATCGCGTCGAGGCTGCCGGGTTCGGCGAAGGTGTAGGTGCTGGGCGGGCCGCCCGGGCTCGCGTGGTCGAGTTCGTAGTGGGTCAGCACGTGTACGTAGGCGCAGCCGGGCTTCGACGAGGTCGCCCAACTCTCGCGCGGGCCGACGCAGTTGTAGCTGAGCACCGCCACTTTGCGGTTTCCGGCGCGGACCACGGCCGGCTTCCTGGCCTCGGCGAGGGTCGCGCCCGCCCCGGCGCTGGCGAGGCCGTGCTCGTGGGCGTGCCGCACGGTGTCGAGCACGCCGTCGGGTCCGGTGTCGGAGATGTGGTTGCCGGCGAGGGTCACCACGGAGAAGCCGGCCCGGGCCAGGGCGCCCAGGGCCGCCGGATCGGCCGGCGGCGCCGGGACGTCCGTGCTGGTCTGCGCGGTGGTGGTCGAGTGCGGCACCTCGACGTGGCCGATGACGGTGTCCGCGCCCAGCAGGGTGCGGCGGCTGGGCTCGAAGAAGGAGTCCGGGTCGGGCTCGTCGAGGATGATGTCGCCGACGGCGAGGAGCGTCGTCATCGCCACTCACCCCCGTTGGTCTCGTAGTCGGCCAGTTCGCCGAGGAAGACCCCCACCTCGCGGGCCAGTCGCCGCGGGCGTTCCTCCGCCATGAAGTGGCCCTCGTCCTCGAACAGCACGGTCTTGCTGTGGGGGACGGCGGCCGCGGCGCGCAGCGCGGACCGCGGGGAGATGACGCCGTCGCGCAGGCCGGCCAGGGACAGCACGGGAACCTCGATGGTGCGCAGGATCTTGCTGAGTTCCTCGTCGTCGGCGGCCTCGGGGAAGGGCATTCCCTGGTTCACCAGCGCTTCCTGCTCGGTGTAGCCGAGGTGGTGTTCCACCAGCCTGCGCAGGGTGCGCTCCCGCGTCCTGAGCCGTTCCTCGCCCTCGGTCCTGCCGCCGAGGATGCCGAACTGCTCCCTGAGGACGGCCGGGTCGCGGCGTCCTTCGACGACGCGTCTGCGGCCGGCCGAGGAGGAGGTGTCCCCGGACCGGTCGTGCGGTGTGCCGACGACGCTGATCAGGGCCCGCAGCCGCTCGGGGTGGCTTCGGGCGAGGTGCCAGCCGATGCCGGCGCCGTGCGAGACGCCGGTGTAGACGAAGCTGTCGATGCCGAGGTGGTCGGCGACGGCCAGCACGTCGGCGCCCCACTGGTCCAGCCAGCCGGCGGCCGGCGGCCGGGCCAGATGCGTGGAGCGGCCGAAGCCGCGGGCCTGCACCGTGACGACCGTGCAGCCGTACGGCTCCTCGGCGAGGATCGCCGGATACGGTCCGAAGCCGGAGGCACTGGAGATGACGACGTCACCGCCGGCACCGTGCTGTTCGAACCAGATGTCGGCGCCCTCGAGGGCCAGGATGGTCACGGGCGGGTTCCTTTCTCCCGGGCCGCCGCGGTGCGGGCGGTCCTGTCGTGCGGGTGGGGCGCGGGGGACGCGGGTTCGCCGGCCAGGTGGGGCAGGGACCGGCGGTGCGCGGCGCCCAGCAACTGCCGCGCGTCGCGTTCCAGGAGCAGGCCCTGGCCGGTGAGCCGTGCGCACGCGGCCTCGTACCGGTCCAGGTACTCCTGCCGGGTGGGGTAGAGCGCGCGCAGCTCCGCGACGGGCAGCGGCTCGGCGTGGCCGATCATCCTGGCGACCATCTCCGCGGTGCCCATGGGCGCCCAGGGCGAGGGAGCGCAGTATCCGGGGACCGGCGTGCTGTGCGGGCGGTAGGCCGCCACCGGTGCCTCGACCCAGGGGGTGCGGACGCCGCCTCGTACGTTGCCCCTGCTGTCGCGTACCAGTTCCTGTGCGCCTGCGGTGCTCCCGGGGCCGGCGAAGGCGAATCGCTCGGCGCGCGGGGGAACCGCGCCGGTGGCCGCCCAGCGGTGCAGCAGGGCGTACGCGGCACGTGCCACGGCGTCCAGGCGGGCGTCGCTGGTCTGCTCGTTGATGCGCCGGTCGGACACGTCGTGGCCGCGCCGGCGGAACTGGGTGCGGTTGGTCAGCACCGTCCACAGGTGCGGGTTGTCGTGCGAGGTGCCGGCGACCTGGTAGAGGCGGTAGCGGTCGTTCGGGGCGTCGCTGTCCTCGCGCAGCGCCGGGCCGTGGGTTTCGCTCTCCAGCTCGCTGAGCACCTCGAAGACGGGGACGTCGGCGGGGCCGATGACGCGCCGCGGGTCGTCGGCCGGCAGGACCGGGGAGCCGTCGCCCAGCGGCGGGTAGCCGGCGTCGCCGGCGGCCCCGGAGGAGATGCCGATGAGGTAGCCGTCCACGGCCGGCGCCCCGCCGGCCAGGCGGTGCCGCTGGTGGAAGCCGTCGCGCAGGAAGACCCGGCAGAAGCTGCCGGTGTTCGACCAGCCGGACAGGTACACGTACCGCACCTGGTCGGCGAGTTCGCCCAGCGCGCTGCGGCCGGGGGTGCGCAGCGCGGCGAGGATGCCGCCGACGATGTCCCAGCGCAGGCCGGCGGCGGGGATCGACAGCTCGCCGTAGCGCTGCGGGTCGAACGCCTCCCGCATCGTGGCCGCCATGCGGTGGTCCTGGGTGATGCCGACCCAGGCGGCACCGGTGTCGGTGATCCACGGATGCGCCGTCTGCCAGGTGCTCGCGGTGTCGTAGTCGGGATGCAGGGGTTCGGCCAGGACGACGCCGTTGAAGCGTCGGGCGGTCGGGAATCGCACCAGGACGCGGGTGACGTAGGGCTGTTCGCCGGTCTGTTCCCGCACTCCGTCGCGGTGGCGGTGTTCCCCCGCCGTGCCGGTGGCGAGGAGTTCGCGCTCCTGGTAGCCCAGCGGCCCGAGGTCGACGCCGACGCCGTCTGCGGGCAGATGGCTGGTGCCGAGCGGTTGCGATGGCGCGGGGGCGTCCACTTCGCGCAGGTGGCGCAGCGTCATGGTGTGGTGCTCCCGGGGGTCTCGTGGGAAGGGGTGAGGTCCTCGGACCAGGGCGGCAGTTCGTCGGCGCGGTGGCAGGCGACCTGGCCGCCCAGGGGCGCGGGCCGCAGCAGGGGCCGTTCGCTGTGGCACCGGTCGACGGCGAAGGGGCAGCGGTGTGCGAAGGGGCAGGCGTCACCCAGCGGGGCCTGCCTGGCCGGCGGCAGCGCCAGTGCCTCGCGCCGCTCGCGGCGGGCCCGCTGCCGGTCGAGGTCCTGCAGCGGCGCGGACACGACCAGTTGCCGCGTGTAGGGGTGCTGCGGCTGCCGGTGGACGTGCTCGGCGGGCCCGGTCTCCATGACCCGGCCGCGGAAGAGGACGACGAGGTCCTCGGCGATGTGGTCGACGACGGCCAGGTCGTGGCTGATGAACAGCAGGGACAGGCCGAGGTCCTGCTGGAGTTCCAGGAGCAGGTTGAGGATCTGTGCCTGGATCGACAGGTCGAGGGCGCTGACGGCTTCGTCGCAGATCAGCAGCCGGGGCCGCAGGACGAGTGCGCGGGCGATGGAGATGCGCTGCCGCTGCCCGCCGGAGAACTGGGCCGGATAGCGGTCCGCCGCCTCCTCGGGCAGCCCGACCCTGGCCAGCATGGCCCGGACGCGTTCCTCGCGGGCGGCCGCCGTCAGCGGGCCCCCGGTGCGGGCGACGTGCGCCCGCAGCGGCTCCTGGAGGGTGTAGCCGATGGTCTTGGTGGGGTCCAGCGAGCTGTACGGGTCCTGGAAGACGACCTGGATGTCCTGCGGCCGGTCCCCCCGGCGCAGATCGTTCAGCACCTGCGTGCCGTAGGAGATCCGGCCGACGCTGAGCGGGGCCATGCCGAGAACGGCCTTGGCGACGGTGGACTTGCCCGATCCGGACTCGCCGACCAGGCCGACGACGCGGCCCGCGGGGACGCTCAGGCTCACCCCGTCCACCGCCCGGCGCTTGCGCCGCCGACCGGTCGGGTAGTCCACGACGAGGTCGGTGACGGTGAGTTCGGCGGCCTCGTCGGCCGCCGTGGCGCCCTTCACTGCCGCGCCTGGAGGAGCTTGGTGTGGATGCATCGGCTGGCACGTTCCTCGTTCAGTCGGATCAGCGGAATGACGTCGCCCGCGCAGTCGGCCGAGGACAGGGCGCACCGGTCCTTGAAGCGGCAGCCGTCGAACCGGCTGCCCGGCGGCGGCACGGCCCCGGCGACGGCGTCGATCGGGGTGCGCCGCGGGGCGTTGTCGGGGCTGGATGCCATGAGCGCGGCGGTGTACGGGTGGCAGGCGGCGCCGAAGACCTGCTCGACCGGGGCGCGTTCGACGACCTGGCCCGCGTACATGACCGCCACGTGGGTGCAGATGTCCGCGACGACGCCCCAGTCGTGGGTCACGAGCAGGACGGCCATGCCGGTCTCCCGCTGGAGGCGGCGCAGCAGGGCCAGGATGTCCGCCTGCACGGTGACGTCCAGGGCGGTGGTGGGCTCGTCGGCGATGAGCAGGTCGGGAGAGCCGGCCAGGGCGGCCGCGATGGCGACGCGCTGGGCCATGCCGCCGGAGATCTGGAACGGGTAGCGCCTCGCCATCTCCTCG
The DNA here is from genome assembly GCF_057708105.1 of Actinacidiphila sp. bgisy144. NCBI lineage: Bacteria > Bacillati > Actinomycetota > Actinomycetes > Kitasatosporales > Streptomycetaceae > Actinacidiphila > Actinacidiphila sp. bgisy144. Next base: position 66,387 of record NZ_JBYIRM010000035.1, read on the forward strand.
GGGTCGGGGAGTTCGACCAGTTCCATGAGTTCGATCACCCGGCGCCGCGCCGCCTCGCGGGACATCTTGGCGTGGGACCGCACGATCTCCGACAGTTGTGCCCCGATCCGGAAGGAGGGGTCCAGGGCGACCATGGGTTCCTGCGAGATGAGGGCGATCCGGGTGCCGCGCAGGGCGGCCATCTCCTTGCGGCTCGCCCGGGTCAGGTCCTGGCCGTCGAAGACCACGGAGCCGCCGGTCACGGCGCCGTTGGCCTCCAGCAGGCCGAGGACCGCCCGTGCGGTGACGGACTTGCCGCTGCCGGACTCGCCGACGAGCCCGAGGGTCTGCCCTGCGGCCAGGTCGAAGCCGACGCCGGCGAGTACCTCCACCTCGCCGCCGGGGGTGAGGAAGGAGACGCTCAGGTCCCGTACGGACAGCAGGGCGGTCCCCTCGGGGGCGGGAGCCGGGGCCGCAGCCGGGGCGGGGTCGGGGCGACGCTTCGCGGGTTTGACGCGCAGGCCGCCGGAAGAGGTGTGGTTCTGCGCGGTGACATCCCGCACGGTGTCGCCCAGGATGCCCAGGGCGAGCACGGTCACAGCGATCAGGCCGCCTGACGGGACCAGCAGCCAGGGCGCCGTGCTCAAGGTCGTGGCCGCCTCGTTGACCATGCCGCCCCAGGTCGCGGCGGGCGGGGGCGGGCCGAGCCCGAGGAAGGTCAGACCGGTCTGGATGCCGATGCCGAGCGCGGCGAAGAGCGAGGTCTGGACGATGATGACGCCGCGGCTGCGGGGCAGGATGTGCCGGAAGATGATCTGGGTGCGGCTCAGCCCGAGCAACTCGGCGGCGGAGACGTACAGTTCCTGCCGGACCGTCATCGCGGCGCTGCGGATGATGCGCATCGTGCCCGAGGCGCCGAGCACGCCGAGGGTGATCATCGCGGCCGCGATGGAGTGGTCGAAGATGGAGAGGATGGCCAGCAGGATCACGATGACCGGCACCGACAGCACGATGTCGGCGGCCCGCATGACGAACCGGTCGAACCTGCCGCCCAGGTAGCCGGTGGCGACGCCGAGCGGCACGGCGACGAGCAGGTGCGCGGCTACGCCTTCCAGGATGCCGATGATGGATGACCGGCCGCCGTACAGCAGCCGGCTCAGCACGTCCCGCCCGAGGCTGTCGGTCCCCAGCCAGTGGGCGCCGGAGGGTTTCTGGAGGATCTGCTGGAGGTTCTGGTGGAGCGGGTCGGCCGGTGAGATGACCGGGGCGAGCAGGCAGCAGACGAACAGCAGCAGCAGGAAGCCCGCGGTGATCCGGCCGCGCCAGGTGGCCAGTACGGAGCGCAGGACGCCGCGCCTCTTGGCGGGAGAGTTGGTTGCCGTGGTCATGAGACGCGGACCTTCGGGTTGAGGAGGCCGTAGGCGAAGTCGATCAGGAGGTTGATGACGATCACGGAGAGGGTGAAGAAGACGCCGACGCCGAGGATCACGGGCACGTCGTGGTCGAGCGTGGCCTGGGTGGCCAGGGAGCCGAGGCCGGGGAGGACGAAGACGTTCTCGATGAAGACCGCCCCGCTGAGCATGCCGACCGATACCAGCCCGAGCGAGGTCACCACCGGGATGGCGGCGTTGCGCAGCACGTGCCGGTAGCGCACGGACCGCTCGGGGACGCCGTTGGCCCGCAGGAACTTCACGTAGTCGGCCTCCAGCACCTCCATCACGGTGTCGCGGGTCTGCTTGGCGACGGAGGTGATGCCCTGCAGGCTCAGCGCCAGTACGGGCAGGATGATCGACTTCAGCCATCCGGTGGGAGACGCCGCGAAGTCCTGGTAGCCGGTGGCCGGCAGCAGGTTGAGGTGCACGGCGAAGAAGGTGACCAGGATCAGCGCGATCCAGAAGCTGGGCAGGGCGAAGCCGAGCAGGGACACCACGTCGATGAACCGGCCCAGCGCGCCGCCGCGCACCGCGCTGGCGAAGCCGAGCGCGACTCCTGCGACAGCGCTCAGCAGCATGCTCGGCACCAGCAGCGACAGGGTGACGCCGAGCCGGCTGTTCAGGCTGGACATCACGTCCACGCCGCTGATGATCGACGTTCCCAGGTCTCCGTGGACGGCGCCGAGCAGCCAGTGGCCGTAGCGGACGGCCCACGGGTCGTTCAGCCCGAGTTGGCCGCGCAACGCCGCCAGGCTCTGGGGCGTCGCGTTCTCCCCGAGGATGGTGCGGGCCGCGTCTCCCGGCACGACGGCCTCCAGGCCGAAGATGATCAGGGAGACGATCAGCAGGAGGGGGATGGACATCACGAGGCGATGGACTATCAGCCGCCACACGGCGTGCCTCCGCTTCTTGCGTGCCGTACGGCCGCGCCGGTCACTTCAGCCGCCAGGACAGATCGGCGGTGGGGCCTACGGGCATGGGGTTGGGGTTCAGGACCGACAGCTGGACGTTCTGCAGCCCGGCCGCGGTGTAGTAGACGTTCTGGGTGGCGAAGATCGGCACGGTCCAGGCGAGATCCTGCAGCCGCTTCGAGGCCTTCTGGTACTGCGCGGTACGGGTGCGGGCGTCGGTCGCGGTCGCGGCCTGCTGGAGGATCGAGTCGAGCCGGGCGTCGGAGGAGCCGAAGGGGTTGAACAGGCCGGTGGTGATCTGCGAGTCGAGATCGGACATGGTGGTGCCGGCGGTGGGGAAGATGACCGCGGCGTACTTCTTCGACAGGGCGTCCGCGGTGAACTGGGCGATGCCGGTGGTCTGCACCTGGAGCGTGGCGTCGATGCCGATGTCCTTCAGGGTGCTGGCGATGGCCTGGGAGTAGGTGTTGTTGACGTCGAGGACGGACTCCGTCAGGACCTTGAGCTTGAATCCGTTCGGGTAGCCGGCCTGGGCGAGCAGGGCCTTGGCCTTCGCCACGTCGTGGCCGTAGCCGATGCCCTTGTCGTAGCCGTCGGTCCCGGGGAGCAGCACCTGGTTGCTGCCGGAGGCGTAGGCGCCGGCCAGTGCCTTGGCGATGGCGGGGCGGTCGAAGGCCAGCGCGATCGCCTGGCGTACCCGTGTGTCGGCGAGGGCGGGGGCGATGGCGCCCTGGCGGTCGACCAGGTTGAGCGACCAGTTGAAGAACGGTGCGGTGTCGACGGTCAGCCCCGACCGCTTCGCGGCGGCCGCGGTGGTGGAACTGCCGGCGGCGAACTGGACCTGGCCGGTCTGGGTCGCGGACAGCACGGCGTTCGGGTTGTTGATGACGCGGACGATCGTGGAGTCGAAGTGCTGTGCCGCGGGCTGGAAGTAGTGCGGGTTCTTCTTGTACACGTACCGGTTGCCCGCGACCGAGGTGGTGCCGTCGTAGACGAACTGGCCGGTGCCGTCGCTGGAGGTCAGCAGCGACTGGGGGTCGGCGAGTGCTTTGGGCCCGATGAGGTTGCCCATCCCGTTGTACTGGGTCAGCGTGGACGCCGCCTCCGGGGTCGGCTTCTTGTAGGTGATGCGCACCTTGGCGGGTGCGACGGCCTCGACCTTCGCGACCGGGCCGACCTTTCCGACCAGGCCGCCGCCGGCGCCCAGGAAGTAGTTCATGGAAGCGGCAGCCGCCTTGGCGTCCAGCACCGAGCCGTCGGAGAACTTCACACCCGGACGCAGCGTCAGCTCGAACACCTTGTTGGCGTGGTCGGTGAAGCCCCACTTCACGGCCAGGTCCGGTACCAACTCGCCCTTGCCGTCCAGGTAGATCAGCGGATCGTAGGCCAGTGACACGAAGACCGCGGACTCGCCGTTCCCGGCCTTCGCCGGGTCCAGGCTCACCGGCGGTCCGGGGAACTGGAGGGAGAGTTGGGAACCCGACTGCGAACCGGTCCCGCCGCCGGAGCAGCCTGCCAGCGCGAGGGCGCAGGCCGCTGCCGCGACCGCCAGACGGGGACGGGTGGCTCCTGGGTGGCGCCCGGAGGCGGAGGTGAAGCCGTACATTGCGCTCCTCAGCGACTGTGATGGGGACCACGGGATGGGGCGAACGTATCCACGTAGATAACGAGCGTCAATAGAAGTGCAACGTATCTTTCCTGCCCGCGTGACGGATGGGGCGCAGGAAGATCCCGGTTGACGTTGACATTCGTCGAGGCGGTCTCGATGATTCGAGCAGGATCTGTGACGTCCGGCATCGAATGTGTGATCAGTTGGAGGAGTGTCGCCGTTGGACACGAAGGCTCGCTCGGCTTCGGCCGGGGACTCCGCGGAACAGGCGATGCCCCGCATGCAGGAAGGCCCGTCCCCCCAGCACGTGTTAGTGACCCTGCTGGGCGACTACTGGCTCCTCCACGACCGCCACCTCTCCTCGGCCGGACTCATCGACCTGCTCTCCGAGTTCGGCATCAGCAGGTCCAGCGCCCGCGCGGCGATGAGCCGGCTGCTGCGGCGCGGCGTCGTGGAGGTCCGCAAAGTGGGGCGCCAGACCTTCTACCGCCTGGCCGACCAGGCGGCCGAGCGCGTGCGCGAGGGGGGCCTGCGCATCGCCGGCTTCGGCCTGGACGGCGACTGGGACGGCCACTGGACCGTCGTCGCCTTCTCGGTGCCCGAGGACCGGCGCGACAGCAGGCACCTGCTGCGCTCGCGGCTGCGCTGGTTCGGCTTCGCCCCGCTCTACGACGCGGTGTGGGTGTCCGCCTCCGCGACCGCCGCCGACGCGCAGACCGTGCTGGACGAACTGGACATCTTCACCGCGACGGTCCTGCGCGGCACCACCGTCCTGACGGCCGACCGCTCACCGCTGGCCGCCTGGGACCTGGACGCCGTGGCCGAGGTGTACGCCTCCTTCATCGACGGGACCCGCCCGTTGCTGGAAGAGGCACTGGCCGGCCGGGTCACTCCACGGCACGCTCTGATCGCGCGCACCCGCCTCATGGACACCTACCGGCGCTTCCCCGGCATCGACCCCGGCCTCCCCAGTGCCCACATGCCGGCCGGGTGGCCTCGCGACCAGGCCCGCTCACTGTTCATCCAGGCGTACAACGCCCTCGGCCCGCTCGCCGAGGCGCGGATCAAGCAGATCATGGCCCTGCACGACGAGGACGCCGCCGCGCAGGCGCGCTTCCGGTCCGCGGACTGGGCCCCGACTCCCCCGCGGGGGCGCCGGTGCGGTCAGTAGGCCGCCCACACCGCGACGGTGCGCTGTTCGGTCAGCTCGGCCAGGCCGCTGTCATGGACGGCGATGATCTGCCGGAACCGCAGTGCCGCGAGCGGCGCCAGTCCGTCGTGGAGCGCGGTGAACAGCCGGCGGGCCCGCGCCCGTGGCCAGTCGGGCGGCAGGAGCTTGTCCGGCAGGCTCGGATCGAGTCCGGGGAAGACCCGCCAGGCGTCGAAGACCCTGGTACGGGTGACCAGCGCGTCGCTCGGGCTGACGGTCCCGGCGTCCATCCGCGCCAGCGATTCCCGGTGATCGGCGAGGAAGCGCTCATAGGACGCGGCGACGTCGTCCAGGTCCCATGCCTTCAGCGGGGAGTTGCCGCCGGCCTCCGAAGCCCTCAGCACGGTCAGGTTCCCGACACCGGCGGCCCGGAAGATCGGCCCGAGCGTCGCGGGGTCGGCGTGCGCCGACACCCACAGCCCGTCGAAGAGGGGGGCGAACCCCAGCCACCGCAGGTAGCTGCGCACACGGTGGCGCACGTGCCGCTCCTGCTCGGGCACGCTGAAGGCCGCGACCGTCCACAGGCCGTCCCAGTCCTGGGAGTCGGCACCGAACCGCATGATGCTGGCGGTCCGCTGCCGGTTGTCCTCCCGGCCGTCGTCGCTCAGCCGCAGATACGACTGCCGCCCGGACTTCTCGGCCGCCAGGACGCCGCGCTTGACCAGCCGGTTCGCGGTCGCGCGCGCACTCGTCTCACTGATGCCGAACTCGGCCAGCAGCGCGATGAGTGCGCTCATCGGCAGGGCCGCGGCGGTGTCCAGCCAGTACTCCCCCAGCAGCGTCGTCAGGAGTCGCTGCGGCGAGGCCCCCGTCTGCTGGCGCGGGAGGACGCTGCCTTCTTCGGCACGTCGCAGTACCAGCGCCTCCAGGGACGGCTTCTCCAGTGACATGGCGCCAGCCTATCGGGGCCGCCCGGCTCTCGGCCCGGGCGCCGCGTCCGTACCGGCACCCGGTATCCGCCGGGTCGCCGGCTGCTGTTGACAAGGGGCGCGACCCGACACAGACTCATGCTGGCCAATTACGAATAATAGTTCACCAGGCGAACACGATCGAGTGGATGGGCGGACGGAGCTCGGCCCGGTCCGCCGTCCACGGCCGAGAGCCCGCGGCGAACGCGACCTCCGCCCTCGCCGACCGCATCCTCCAAGAAGAGACCTCGCCATGACCTCGCTCACCGCGCCCCTGCCCGCCCGTACCACCGTCGGCATCGTGGGCGGCGGCCCTGCCGGCCTCCTGCTCGCCCGCCTCCTCCATCAGGCGGGCGTCGACTGCGTCGTACTCGAGTCCCGCAGCCGTGCCTACGTGGAACAGCGCCAGCGCGCCGGAATCCTGGAGCAGGGAACCGTCGACGCGTTGCGCTCCAGCGGCGCCGCCGAGCGGCTGGACCGCGAGGGCCTGGTCCACGACGGCGTCGAACTGCGCTGGAACCGGCGCGGCCACCGCATCGACTTCCCGTCGCTGACCGGCGGCCGCAAGGTCTGGGTCTACGCCCAGACCGAGGTCGTCAAGGACCTCATCGCCCTCCAACTCCGCGACGGCGCGCCGCTGCTCTTCGACGCCGAGGTCTCGCAGGTGACCGCCGCCGACACCGACCAGCCGACCGTCCACTACACCCACGGGGGAGGCGAGCACACCGTCGTCTGCGACTACGTCGTCGGCTGCGACGGTTTCCACGGCGCCACCCGCAAGGCCATCCCGGCAGCCGCCCTGAGCACCTTCGAACGGGTCTACCCCTACTCGTGGTTCGGCATCCTCGCCGACGTGCCGCCCTCCAGCGACGAGCTGGTCTACGCGCACTCGCCGCGCGGATTCGCACTGCTCAGCATGCGCTCCCCGACCGTCAGCAGGCTGTACCTCCAGGTGCCCAACGGCACCGACGCCGCCACCTGGACGGACGGGCGGATCTGGGACGAACTCGACGCCCGCTTCGCTGTCGACGGGGACTGGAAGCTGGCCAGGGGGCCGATCACGCAGCGGTCCGTCCTGCCGATGCGCAGCTCCGTCACCGAGCCGATGCGCTGGGGCCGGGTGATACTCGCGGGCGACGCCGCGCACATCGTCCCGCCCACGGGCGCGAAGGGCCTCAACCTCGCCGCCTCCGACGTCATCGTCCTGGCCCGCGCCTTCGAGGAGTTGGCCGCGACCGGCTCCACGGCAGGGCTCGACTCCTACTCGGACACCTGCCTGCGGCGGGTGTGGCGCGCGGAGCACTTCTCCTGGTTCATGACGACGACCCTGCACACCGCCCCGGACCAGTCCCCGTTCGACACCCGTCTCCAGCTCTCGCAGCTCGACCGCATCGCCGCCTCGCCGCATGCCGCCGCCGAACTGGCGCAGAACTACGCGGGCCTGCCGGTCGGCTGAGATGCGGTGCCGGCCGAAGTCACAGGTCCAGGGTCAGCCGGCCGCCAGGTGTGCGGCAGCGGGAGACGCAGATCATCATCGTCTCGCCGGCGGCACGTTCCTCGTCGGTGAGGACGGTGTCGCGGTGGTCGGCCTCGCCCGACAGGACATCGGTCTCGCAGGTGCCGCAGGTGCCCTCCGCGCAGGAGTAGAGGACGGTGATGCCCGCCTGCTGAACGGTGTGCAGGATGCTGCGGTCCGGCGGGACGGTCAGGACGACGCCGGACCGGGCGAGTTCGACGTCGAACGCCGTGTCGCCCGAGGCGTCGGTGGTGGCGGCGGCGGTGAAGCGTTCCAGGCGCAGGGTGGAGGCCGGCACACGGGACTCGACGGCCGCCAGCAGCGACGCCGGGCCGCAGGCGTAGACGAGTTCACCCGGGCGCAGGCCGTCGAGGTAGCCGTCCAGATCGAGGTGGCCGGTGGTGAGGGTGACGCGTCCGGCCGGGTGCTCTTCCGCCAGTTCCTCGACGAAGGCCATGGAGGAGCGGGAGCGGCCGCCGTACAGCAGCGACCAGTCCGAGGCGGACGCCGTGGCCGCGGCCAGCATCGGGAGGATCGGTGTGATGCCGATGCCTCCGGCGACGAAGCGGTGGCGCGGCGCCGGCTCCAGCGGGAAGTGGTTGCGAGGGCCGCGGGCCAGCACCCGGGCGCCCGGCCACAGGGAGGTGTGGACGAAGTCCGAGCCGCCGCGCCCGTCCGCCCTCCGCAGCACGGCGATCCGCCACCCCTCGCCGCGGGGCGGTCCGCACAAGGAGAACGGGCGCTCCAGGCCGTCGGCCAGCAGCAGGTCCACGTGCGCGCCGGGCTGCCAGTCGGGCAGCGCCCGGCCGTCGGCACGGCGCAGCGTCAGGGACACCACGCCGACCGCCTCGTCGCGGCGGTCGGCGACGACCAGGTCCAGGGTGGTGTCGTTCACCGGGCGGCGTCCTCGGCGGTGGGGTGGTCGGGGTGGGTCAGCAGCCAGTCCCACATCCCGACGGGGTCCTGGCACGCGTGTTCCGCGCCGCAGTGGCAGCGGCCGAGCAGCACATCGGTGCCGGGCAGCCAGCGAATGCGGAACACACCGGATTCGGCGGATCGCGGCCCGGGGGTCATCGCGCGGCCAGCCGGGCCAGGATGCGCCGCGCGGCCAGGCCGCCGGTGTCGATGTTGATGCTGAGTTCCTGGTAGCCCTCGGTCTCCGTGTCGAGGCAGCGCTGCAACACGTTGAGCGCGTCCACGTCCTGCATGACCACGGTGTGGTTGAAGTCCCGCAGGAAGGTGGTGACCTCGGCGTCCTGGACCGCGAAGTCCCTTGAGACGGCCCAGAAGTCGTAGACCTGGCCGGGCGCCGAGGGGGTGATCGCATAGGTGATCTCGGTGCGGAACACGGGGGAATCCTGCCCGGTGGGGCTGATCCGGCTGTGCAGCAGGTAGAGGCAGGGCGCGCGGTACTCGATGTCCTGGAGGCGCTGGATGCGTCCCTCGATGCCGGTCGAGCGCGCGTAGAAGGGCGGGCACTCGGCGTCGGGCATGTGACGGGAGACCCGGACGACCCCTGCCTCCTCGTCGACCTCGGTCGTGATCGGGGTCTGCGCCACCTCCGGCGTGCCGATGTAGCCGCCGTGCAGGTAGGTCTCGTGGGAGAGGTCCAGCAGGTTGTCGACCAGCAGGCCGTAGTCGCAGTCGATGGGCTCCATGCCGCTGACGGTGACCCAGCCGTCGTCCACCAGGTGCGGGGCGCGCGGGATCGCGGCGGTGTCGGCCGCCTCGGGGTCGCCGATCCAGACCCAGACGAAGGAGTCGACCTCCGCCACGGGATAGGAGCGCACCCGCGCGGTACGGGGGACGCGCTTCTGGCCCGGGACGAAGACGCAGGTGCCGGTGGTGTCGTAGGTGAAGCCGTGGTATCCGCAGACCACCTGGTCGCCGTCCAGGCGGCTTGCCGACAGCGGGAATCGGCGGTGTACGCAGCGGTCGGCGAGGGCGACGGCCCCGCCCGCCTCGGTGCGGTACAGCGCGATGGGCTCGCCCAGGACGGTGCGGCCCAGCAGGTCGCGGCCGACCTCGGCGGACCAGGCGGCGACGTACCACTGGTTGCGGGCGAAGGCTGAGTGCGTGGCCATGGCAGGAGTCCCGTCCCTCTACGGCGGAGCGCCGGTGCTCCGCGTGCCGCCAGGCTCCGGCCTGCGTCCGGCCTGGGACAAGGGGACTTCCGCCCGGCGGAAGTCCCGGGGCCGATGCGGCGCGGGTTGCCAGCCCAGCGCCCGTGAGATGCCACGGCCGGCCACCCGCACGACGGGGACGAGCGCCGCGGTCCGCGCGCCCGCGAACGGCACGACGACCGAGACGGCCGCGACCACCTCGCCGCTGGAACCGAGCACCGGCGCCGCCACGGACAGCGCGTCGTCGGTGATCTGGCGGTCGCTCACCGCGCATCCGCTGCGTCGCACCTCGGCCAGCATGCGGCGCAGCCGCACCGGATCGGTGACCGTGAAGGAGGTGAACGCGGCCAGGTTCCCGGCGCAGTAGCGGTCTTGTAGCGGGGCGCCGCCGTGGGCGAGCAGCACCAGGCCGACGCCGGTGGCGTGCAGTGGCCAGCGGGCGCCGACCCGGCTGCGGACGCCGACGGCCGAGCGGCCCGCGATGTGCTCGGTGTAGAGGACCTCCATGCCGTCGCGCACCGCGAGTTGCACGTTCTCGTGGGTGGTCTCGTAGAGATCCTCCAGGAAGGGCATCGCCGCCTGGCGCAATCCCACCCCGCGCGGGGCCAGCGCGGCGACCTCCCACAGGCGCAGCCCCACGTGGTAGCGGCCGTCCTCGGTGCGTTCGAGCGCGCCCCAGCCGGTGAGCACGCCGACCAGACGGTGCGCCGTGGGCAGCGGAAGGTCGGCGCGCTGGGCGATCTGGGTCAGCGTCAGGGCGGGATGCGCCTGCTCGAAGGAGCCGAGCACGGCGAGCAGGCGGTCGGCCGCCGAACGGGCGGGGGGTGGGCCGGGCACGCGGCCGGGATGTGGGGTCAGTCGCCGCCGGCGGTGGAGTCCGCCGGTTCGGCGATCCGCAGCAGCAGGGCGTGCAGGGTCCGGCGGTCCTCGGCGCCGAGGGGTGCCAGCAGGTCGTCGGTGACGCGGGCGCCGTCCTGTTCGCTGTCCCGGAGCAGCTGCTCTCCGTCCTTCGTCAGCACGACGATCCGGTTGCGCCGGTCGCCGGGGTCGGGACGGCGTTCGACCAGTCCGAGCCGCTGCAGGTCGTCGACGAGGCTGACGATGGCGCTGGGGTCGTAGCCGAGCCGGTCGCTCAACTCCCGCTGCCGGGCGCCCTCGACGGCGGAGAGATAGCGGAGCAACGCGTAGTGCCGCAGTCGCAGGCCGTGCTGTTCCAGGCCCGCGTTGAACAGACTGCCCGAGCGCAGGCCCAGGCGGTACAGCAGGTATCCGGTGTCGGCGTGCAGGCCGCGCATCCAGGGTGCGTCGCTCATGGCGGCATCATTCCGCAAAGCGACGGTCGATCGCAACTATTGACAGCAACAATGGTTGCTCTTAACTTCGTTCCCCATGAGCGATGAACCCACTCCCCACCCCTCCCTCGATCTGGCCGGCAAGGTCGCCGTCGTCACCGGCAGCGGACGGGGACTCGGCCTCGCCTACGCCACCGCACTCGCCGGTGCCGGAGCGGCCGTCGTCGTCAACGACCTCGACGCGGAAGTCGCCGAGCGGGCCGCCAGGACCATCACCGAGGCCGGTGGCCGAGCCGTCGCCGAGGCCGTCGCCGTCGGCGGCAGCGAAGCCGCGGACCGCCTGGTCGCCCGCGCCGTCAGCGAGTTCGGACGCCTCGACGTCATGGTCACCAACGCCGGGATACTGCGCGACCGGGTGCTGTGGAAGATGACCGACGAGGACTTCGACGCCGTCATCGGCACCCACCTGCGCGGCACCTTCACCTGCGCCCGCGCGGCCGCGGTCCGCATGCGCGAGCAGGGCGACGGCGGCACCCTCGTCATGGTCGGCTCCCCGGCCGGGCAGCGCGGGAACTTCGGCCAGACCAACTACGCCGCCGCCAAGGCCGGCATCGCCGCCATGGTCCGCACCTGGTCCATGGAGCTGGCCCGCGCCGGCATCACCGTCAACGCGATCGTGCCGGTCGCCGCCACCGCCATGACCGAGACCATCCCCGCCTTCGCGCCCTACGTCGAACGCCTCCGGCAGGGGCAGCCGCTGCCCGACTTCCTGCGCAAGGGGGAGGGCTTCGGCACGCCCGAGGACTGTGCCGCCCTGCTGCCCTTCCTCGCCTCCGACGCCGCCCGGGACGTCACCGGCCAGTGCATCGGCATCGGCGGCGACCGGCTCACGCTCTGGTCGCACCCGCAGGAGAGCGCCGTCGCCTACGCCGACGGCGGCTGGACCCCGCAGGCACTGGCCGCCGGCTGGCACGGTTCGGTCGGCCGCGAGCCGCAGTCGGTCGGCATCCCCGCTCCGCGCATTCCCGAGGGGCAGCAGGCATGACCACCGGCCGGCCCCTCGATCCCGAAGAGCTCACCGCCATCGACGTCCACACCCACGCCGAGGTCTCCGCACGGGGGAACGCCTCGCTCTCGGCCGAACTTGACACGGCCTCGGAGGCGTACTTCAAGGTCGAGGGCAAGCGCAAGCCCACCCTCCCGGAGATGGCCGCCTACTACCGCGAGCGGAACATGGCCGCGGTCGTCTTCACCGTCGACGCCGAGCACGCCACCGGCACACCGCCGGTCCCCAACGAGGAAGTGGCCGAGGCCGCCGCGGCCAACCCCGACGTGCTCATACCCTTCGCCTCCATCGACCCCTTCCGCGGCAAGGCGGGCATCCGCCAGGCGCGGCGGCTGGTCGAGGAGTACGGAGTGCGCGGGTTCAAGTTCCACCCCAGCATCCAGGGCTTCTACCCCGACGACCGGATGGCGTACGGACTCTACGAGGTCATCGAGGAGACCGGCACCGTCGCCCTCTTCCACACCGGCCAGACCGGCATCGGCGCGGGTGTCCCCGGCGGAGGCGGAATCCGGCTGAAGTACTCCAACCCGATGCGTGTGGACGACGTCGCCGTCGACTTCCCGCATCTGAAGATCATCCTCGCGCACCCCTCCTTCCCCTGGCAGGACGAGGCGCTCGCGGTCGCCACCCACAAACCCGGCGTGCACATCGACCTCTCCGGCTGGTCGCCCAAGTACTTCCCGCCGCAACTGGTCCAGTACGCCAACTCCCTGCTCCAGGACAAGGTTCTCTTCGGTTCCGACTACCCCGTGCTGACCCCGGACCGCTGGCTCGCCGACTTCGAGAAGCTGCCCATCAAGGACAGCGTCAGGCCCAAGATCCTCAAGGACAACGCGGCTCGGCTGCTGGGACTCACCTCCTGAAGGAGCCTCACATGCGCAACGAGGGCATCGGGTCCTGGCCCGCCCGCCGAGCCCGGAAGACCCCGCACCGCACCGCGCTCATCCACGGCGAGCACCATCACAGCTACGCCGACCTGCACGAGCGCACCACCCGCCTCGCGCACGCGCTGCGCGCCGCCGGCATCCGCCGCGGCGACCGCGTCGCCTACCTGGGACCGAACCACCCAGCCTATCTGGAAACCCTCTTCGCCACGGGCATCCTCGGCGCGGTCTTCGTCCCCCTCAACACCCGCCTCGCCGCAGCCGAGATCGCCTACCAACTCCAGGACAGCGGCGTCCGGGCCCTGCTCCACGCGTCCTCGCTCGCCGGCCTCGTACCCGCCGAGGTCCCCTGGACCGTGGAGATCGGTCCGGTCTACGAGGACCTGCTGGCCGCGGCCGCCACCGAGCCGATCGACGAGACCGTCGCCCAGGACGAGCTCTGCCTCATCATGTACACCTCGGGGACCACCGGTCGCCCCAAGGGCGCCATGCTCACCCACGGCAACCTCACCTGGAACGCCGTCAACGTCCTGGTCGACCACGACCTCACCGCAGACGAGCGGGCCCTCGTCTCCGCCCCGCTCTTCCACACCGCCGGGCTGAACATGCTCACCCTGCCCGTCCTGCTCAAGGGCGGCGCCTGCGTCCTGGTGGAGTCCTTCGACCCGGCAGCCACGCTGGCGCTGATCGAGCGGCACCAGATCAGCTTCATGTTCGGCGTCCCGACCATGTTCGACCTCGTCGCGCGGCAGTCGGGCTGGGAGCAGGCGGACCTCTCCTCACTCCGCCTGCTCACCTGCGGCGGCGCTCCGGTGCCGGCCGCGCTCATCCACACCTACCAGCAGCGGGGCCTCACCTTCCTCCAGGGATACGGCATGACCGAGGCGGCCCCCGGCACGCTCTTCCTCGACGCCGAGCACGCCGTCAGCAAGGCCGGCTCGGCCGGCGTCCCGCACTTCTTCAGCGACGTCCGGGTGCTGGGGCCCGGGGGGCGGCCCGTTCCGGCGGGCGAGTTGGGCGAGGTCGTCGTCCGCGGACCGCACGTCGGCCCCGGCTACTGGGGTCTTCCGGAGGAGACCGCCGCCGCCCTCCACGACGGCTGGTTCCACAGCGGCGACGCCGCGCGGGTGGACGCCGACGGCTACGTCACCATCGCCGACCGGATCAAGGACATGTACATCTCGGGCGGCGAGAACGTCTACCCCGCGGAGGTCGAGGACGCCCTGCTCGCGCTGCCCGGCGTGGCCGAGTGCGCGGTGATCGGCGTCGCCGACGAGCGGTGGGGCGAGTCCGGGCGGGCCTTCGTGGTCCCGGCGCAGGGCGCGGCACCCGCTCCCCGGGAGCTGCTTGCCGCGCTGGACGGCAGGCTGGCCAGGTACAAGATCCCCAAATCGGTGGTGCTCGTGGACAGCCTCCCGCGCACCGCCTCAGGAAAGATCCTCAAGCGCCGGCTGCGCGAAGAACACCAGTAGCCGCACGGCAGCCGGCGCCCCCCTCCAAGAGCAAGGACCACCCGTCATGACCACGCCCTCCACCCTCACCGTCCACGGACTCGACGAGCTCAAGGCGCTCGCCGGCGCCGAGTTGGGCACCAGCGACTGGATCGAGGTCACCCAGGACCGTATCAACGGCTTCGCCGACGCGACCGGCGACCACCAGTGGATACACACGGACGTCGAGCGCGCCGCCGCGGGCCCCTTCGGCGTCCCGATCGCCCACGGATACCTGACGTTGGCGCTGTTCATCCCGCTGTTCACCGGCCTGCTGGAGGTCGAGGGCGTCAGTACCAAGGTCAACTACGGCCTCAACAAGGTCCGTTTCCCCTCGCCGGTCCGCGTCGGTTCCCGCATCCGCCTCGCCGCGCGCCTGGCGGCGGTCGACGAGGTCCCCGGCGGCCTGCAGATCACCGTCGACGGCACCATCGAGATCGAGGGCGCCCCCAAGCCGGCAGCGGTCCTCCAGAGCGTGTCCCGCTTCTACGCCTGAGCCCGCGGCCGACGCGGTGGCCGTCAGGGTGGCCGCCAGGGTCGTCTTGCCCGCACCGGGTCCGCCGGTCAGCGTCACCAGGACGGGACGCCCGCTCCCCCGGCTGTGCGGCTGCGGCTGCTCGCTCTGGAGGGTCATGCGCGGAGGAGGCGGGCGATGCCGTCGGGGTAGCTGGTGACCTGGAAGTCGGGGAAGCGGGCCGCGAACTTCGACGCGTCGAAGATGTTGTCCTGCCGGTAGCGCGGCAGGAGTTCCTCCGCTTCCCGGACCGCCGGGTTGACCAGCCCGCCGATCCGGAACGCCCACCCGGGGACGGTGGAGTAGCGGACGCGCCGCCCCAGGGTCCGCGCGGCGACGTCGATCATGCCCTGGTAGGTCAGGCGGTCCGGGTCGACCGGCAGATGCCAGGTCTGCCCGTAGGCGTCGGGCGTGTTGCCGATGAGGGCCATCGCCCGGGACGCGTCCGGGGTCCAGATCAGGCTGCGCCGGGCGTGGGCGTTCAGCGGCACCATCGCCCGCTTGCCGTGCCGGATGCGGTCGAAGACGGCCGAGTTGGTCAGGCTCTGGGTCTTCCCGGGCCCGTAGAACTCGGGGGCGCGGCAGATCACGGCCTCGACCGTGCCCGAGTCCATCGCGGCCAGCAGCTCCGTCGCGATCCGCGCACGCACCGCGGACTTGCGCCCGACCGGCGCGAACGCGGTGTCCTCGGTCTGCGGGCTCGACGTCCGCGGGTACATATAGGTGTTGTCGAAGAAGACGAGTCTGCTGCCGTGCTTGCGGCAGGCGGCGATCGTGTGCGCCATCATCGCCGGGAAACGCTGCTCCCACAGTCCCGAGTCCATCGGCAGCCCGACGGTGAGGTAGACGACGTCGCTCCCCGCCACCGCCGCGTCGGTGGCCTCGGCGTCCGTGAGGTCGGCGGCCACGAGCTGGTCGCTGTCGTGCACCTTGGCGGGGTTCCTGCTCACGAGCCGGATGTCGTGCGTGACGTTCCGGTACAGCTCGCGGGTGAGCTCTTCGGCGATCTGGCCGCCTGATCCGAGCACGGTCTGCATGGGGCGCAGCCTTTCAGGTCGATGTCCGGGGTGGCGGTGGCGGTGCCCGCCGTCAGAGCAGCGCGGCCACCTTGGCCGCCGTCGCCTTGGCCGATCCGGGGTTCTGCCCGGTGACCGGGTCGCCGTGCCAGGACCTGGCGGACGCGTCGTAGCTGGGGAACTTCAACGACTGCGGCTCCAGCGGGGACTTCCCGCCCGCGGGGCTGACGATCGTCTGCTCCAGGCCGTGCTGCTCGAAGATGTCGCAGGCGTGGGTGAGCTCGGACAGCCAGAGCCCGGTCGGGTGCGACGGATCGGCCTCGTAGTGGTCGACATTGCTGACGACGATCAGGATGCGGCGGCTCATGGGCCCTCGATTCCGGGCGGCGGGACGGGTCGGACGACAGGCGGGGCGGAAGGTGGGACGGCAGGCGGGGTGACCGGCGGGAGGACGGCGTCGAATGCCGCACGCACGCGCGCGTCGACCGCGGCGGGATCGGCCCGGGACAGCTTGCCGTCGAGGTGGAGGAAGGCCAGGCCGTGGGCGAGCGACCACCCGGCGGTGGCCAGGACGGCCGGATCGGACGCGGGGAAGAGCCCGGCCATGACCGCTTCGAGGTGGTCGTGCAGCGCACCGGCCGCGCGCACCCTCGCGTCGTCCTGGTCGTCGCACGCCTGCCCGAACATCAGCCGGAACAGCGCCGGCCTGCGCAGGGCGAAACGCACGTACCCGACGGCGAGTTCACCGACGTCGGCGGCCGACGTCGGGGCCGGCCCGCCCGAGGTGAGGTCGCTCAGCAGTTCACGCAGTCCGTGGACGGCCAGCGCCGATTCCAGCTCCTCGCGGTCGGCGAAGTGCCGGTACGGGGCTGCCGTGGACACACCCGCCCGGCGGGCGAGCGCGCGCAAGGAGAACGGCTCGCCCGCCTCGAGCATCTCCAGGGCGGCCAGGACCAGCGCCGCCCGCAGGTCGCCGTGGTGGTAGCCGGGTCTGGCCGGATTCGCCTCCATCGCCACCTCACAAAGTAAGCGCTGCTTACATTACCACAGCGGCGCAAGCGAAATGGGCATATAAGGACGAATCCGTCGGCATGGGTGAGCGCACGGACGTGCGTCCCCCGAGCCCGACACCGCGCTCGCCGATGTCGTCGCAGACGGTCCCGTAGCTTCTTGACCCTCACACCGTGTCAGGCGGTCAACTCGGAGACATCATGTTCACCATCGGAGACTTCGCCCGCCACGGCCGTGTCTCGGTCCGGATGCTGCGGCACTACGACGCGACCGGGCTGCTGCACCCGGCCCACGTCGACCCCGCCAGCGGCTACCGCCACTACACCGCGGCCCAACTCGCCCGCCTCAACCGGATCGTCGCGCTGAAGGACCTCGGGTTCACCCTCCAGCAGGTCCGGGACATCGTGGACGAGAAGGTCGGTGTCGCGGAGCTGCACGGCATGCTGCGGCTGCGGCGGGCCGAACTGGAGACCGCGGTGGCTGCCGCGGCCGCGCGGTTGGTCCAGGTCGAGGCGAGGCTCCGAGCGATCGAGAGTGAGGGGCACATGCCCACGAACGACGTCGTCATCAAGACCGTCCCCGCCGTCCGCGTGGCGGAACTGACCGCGACCGCCGCGAGTTTCGCGCCCGAGGACATCGGGCCGGTGATCGGTCCGCTCTACGACGAGCTGCTCCGGTGCCTGGGCGCGGCGGGCATCGCGCCGACCGGTCCGGGCATCGCGTACTACGAGGACGCTCCGCAGGGCGGTGGCGGGATCGCCGTCCACGCGGCCGTCCAGGTCTCGGCGCCGCTCCAGGACGGGACGTTCCGCGTCCTGGACCTGCCGGCCCTCGACCAGGCGGCGACCATCGTGCACCGGGGCTCGATGGACCGCGTGGTCCCCACCGCCCAGACCCTGGCCCGCTGGATCGACGCCAACGGCTACCGGTCGACGGGATACCCGCGTGAGATCACCCTGGAGTGCCCGGAGAACCGCGCCGAGTGGGTGACGGAACTCCAGACCCCGGTGGCGTGGGCCTGATCCGGCGCACCCCGGCCCGGGGGGGGGGGGGGGGGGGGGGGGGGGGGGGGGGGGGGGGGGGGGGGGGGGGGGGGGGGG